>JAISFV010000113.1 GCA_031263445.1 Synergistaceae bacterium
GTCCCGTCTGGCCGGATTTCTGAGATTTGCCTGTGGGGCGCGGCGATGGTTCTTTGCTCCGTAATTTCGATATCCGGCAACACCGTGGCAAACCGCATGTCGTCGGCAGTCGCGCGGGACGCCGTAAGGGCGATGCGCCATGACCTGTTCGCAAAGGTATCGGGCCTGAGCTGCGCCCAGATAGACAGCGTCTCGATCCCGTCGCTGGTCTCCCGGCTCACATCGGATACTTATAACGTACACAGGTTGTTCAGCGGGATGCAGCGCATGGGAGTCAGGGCGCCCATCCTGTTCCTTGGCGGGGTAGCCCTGACGCTTACGATGGAACCGGTGCTGACTCTGGTTATGCTTGGCGCCATGCCGTTTATCACTGCGGTCGTTTATTTCGTCTCCGGCAAGGGCATACCCCTTTACACAAAGGCACAGTCCGAGGTGGATTCCATGGTGAGGGTGGTGCGCGAAAACGTTTCCGGCATCAGGATAATAAAGGCACTCTCCAAAACCGGTCACGAGAGACGCCGTTTCGCGGAGGCGAACGCGCGGGTGACTGAGCGTGAAAAGCGGGCCGGCTTCGTGATGGGGACAACTAATCCCGCGATGGCCCTCTTCCTCAATATGGGTTTCGTGTGCGTAATAATAGCGGGCGCTTACAGGGTAAACGCGTTCAAGACGGAGACAGGCGAAATTTTGGCATTCCTCACGTATTTTACGATAATCCTGAACGCAACGCTCACAATTACGAGGGTATTCACCATGTATTCGCAGGGGGTGGCATCGGCTGAGCGGATCGCGGAGGTCATGAGGCTGCCCTGCGGTTTTCCCTTATATGAGACGGGCCACAAGGAGAGCGAATATCACGTCTCCTTTGAAAACGTGCGCTTCTCCTATGACGGCAAAACGGATATGCTGCGCGGCATATCGTTCGGCCTCCGGCGCGGGGAAACCCTTGGGATACTGGGCGAGACGGGATGCGGGAAGTCCACCGTCATACAGCTCCTCCTGCGTTTTTACGATGTGAGTTCAGGCGTCATCAGAATCAACGGCGATGACGTCCGCAGCATACCGGCAGACCGGCTTTATACCATGTTCGGCATAGCCCTCCAAAATGACGTGCTGTTCGCGGAGACGATCTCGGGGAATATCGACTTCGGCAGGAGGCTCACCAGCGACCAGATAAAGGCTGCCGCAGACTTCGCCCAAGCCGAGCATTTCGTGGACTCGCTAGAGGACGGGTTCAGCCACCGCCTGGCTCAAAGAGGCGCCAACCTCTCCGGGGGACAGCGGCAACGGATCCTCATAGCGAGGGCCATTGCGGCAGAGCCGGAGATACTCATCCTCGACGACTCGTCGAGCGCCCTTGACTACAAAACAGACGCTAAATTCCGCGTGGCGCTCAGGGAACACTTCAGAGGCACTACGACAATAATCGTGGCGCAACGGATCAGCTCGATAAAGGACGCGAACCGCATAATGGTACTTGATCGCGGGCAGGTGGCGGGCTACGGGACGCACGAGGAAATGGCGAGGTACTGCCCTGTCTACCGAGAGACGCTCGAGTCCCAGATGGGGAGTGCCGGCGTCCCGGCCGCTACGAACCGCGAGATTGCAGGGAAGGCCCTTTGCGGAGAGGGGGGCGCAATTGCCGGCTGAAAAGGCCCCGGCCGTCATCAGGACGATGCTGCGGCTATGGAAGTATCTGAGCGATTACAGGTGGCGCATAACATCGGCGGTGCTGCTCACTGTCTTGAGTAACTGGCTTGCGCTTCTAGGCCCGTTGCTCGCCGGACTCGCCATAGACGTCATCAAGCCCGGGGCGGTTGACTTCCGCGCGGTGTTCTGGTATTGCGCCTGGATGACATTTTTTTACGCCGTATCCTCCGCCATGAACTATTTCCTTGTCGTTCAGATGGTCACCGTGAGCCAAAACACGGCGCGTAAGATGCGCGATGACGTTTTTGCAAAGCTCCTGGAACTCCCGGTGAATTTCTTCGACAACCACCAGACCGGGGAAATCATAAGCCACATATCGTATGACATAGATACGGTAAATACGTCCCTTTCTAACGACCTCTTGCAGATATCTACGAGCGCGGTCTCAGTCGTGGGTTCCTTGATCATGATGCTCGCGATCTCAGCGCCTCTCGCCTCCGTGTTCCTCGTCACCGTCCCGATAGGCGGCATTTTCATAAAATACAAGTCAGCGCAGATACACGCTTACTTCCGCAGGAGGGCCATGAAACTCGCCGAGATGAACGGCTTCGTCGAGGAGATAACCAGCGGGCAGAAGACGATTAAAGCGTATCATCAGGAGGAAACGATCCTCTCGCGCTTTGACGAGTGCAACGAAGAGGCGGTGACGGCTTATTACGACGCGGACTATCACAGCTCGATACTAGGCCCCGCCGTCAATTTCGTAAATAATATCTCCCTCACGCTGATAAGCGTCTTCGGGGCCATACTGTATCTGCTGGGATATCTCTCGATAGGCAGTATAAGCTCTTTCGTGCTGTACTCCAGAAAATTTTCCGCCCCGATCAACGAAGCCGCTAACGTCATATCCGAGATACAGTCGGCCGCTGCCGCCGCTGACCGCGTTTTCCGCCTTATCGACGAAGCGTCCGAAACCCCCGACGCGCCAGATGCCTCAGACATAGGGCATGTCGAGGGTCTGGTAGAGATGTCGCATGTCCGCTTCGGATACTCAGCGGAGAGGCCGGTCCTCCGCGATCTCAGCTTCAAGGCCGAAGCCGGGAGCCTCACGGCTATAGTAGGCCACACCGGTGCCGGGAAAACTACCGTCATCAATCTCTTGATGCGGTTTTACGACCCACAGAGCGGGACGATAACGATAGACGGGCGCGACATAAAGGGCTTTACGAGAAGGAGCCTCCGGAGGGCTTTCGCCATGGTGCTTCAGGAAAGCTGGCTGTTTTGTGGCACGGTCTTTGAAAACATAGCATACGGCGGCAAAAACGCGACGAAAGAGGACGTGATAAACGCGGCGAAAGCGGCCCAGGCCCACGGCTTTATAATGAATCTCCCGCGAGGGTATGAGACGGTGCTGAACGAGGACGGCGTCAACATCTCAAAGGGGCAGAAACAGCTCATCACCATAGCCCGCGCAATGTTGTCTGACGCTCACATGCTGATACTGGACGAAGCCACGTCGAACGTGGACACCAGGACGGAGCTTAAAATACAGGAGGCGATGCGCGCGCTCATGAAGGAGAAAACATGTTTCGTAATAGCTCACCGTCTCTCGACGGTACGGAACGCCGACACGATCCTCGTGATGGACGGCGGGGACGTGGCAGAACGCGGAACCCACGAAAACCTGCTGGAGCTAGGCGGCGTATATGCCTCCCTGTACCGCTCGCAGTTTGGATAATGGCGGCCAGTGCCGATCAATACCACTGTCAGCCTTCTTAGAAAACACCCCTACCTCATGATACCTCCAAGGGCGATCGCTGCGACTGCCGCTAGCGCGTAGGCGTTCCAGTAGAGGCACAGGGCGCGCAGGACGTCGGCGATGCGCGGCCTTGTCCCCGTCCCGGCGAAGGGTTTTTCCTCAAGCGTCCCTGAATAACTCGCGGGGCCGCAGAGCTTGACGCCCAGCGCGCCGGCGAATGCCGCTACCGGGTACCCCGAGTTCAGGCTTTCGTGCGCCTCGCCGTCCCTCTTGGCCCCTTCGAGCGTCGCGTCGGCGCTTCCACTGACCGCAGGTGAGACGACGGCTATAATGACCGCCGATATGCGGGCCGGCAGATAGTTCAGGATGTCGTCGAGCCTCGCGGACGCCCATTCGAACGCGGAGCGCCCGTCGGTTTTGTATCCGGCCGCGCCGCCCAAGGTGCTGGCGACACGGTGAACCCAAGCCAGAGGCGCGCCGCCGATCGCCGCGTAAAACAGCGTCGCGCAGACGGAATCGCTGAATTTTTCCGCAAGGGTCTCTATGGCCCCGGACGCGATTTCCTCCTCGCCCATGCCGCCCGTGTCCAGACCCGTGAGCGACCCTAGGCGGACTCGCGCTCCGGCCGCCCCCTCGCGCAAGAACGCGTCAGCGACGCCCGAGACCTCCCTCGCGATGCGCGTCCCGCCCAGCGCGAAGTAAATCATGACTCCGTCGGTCAATATGTAGAGCGGTCTCGAAAACGAGACGACAAGGAGTATGAACGACGCGGAAAACACAAAGAGGCAGACGCTGGCCGCCAAAAAAACCGCTCCCTGCACCTTTGCGCTCGCGTCAAGCCCCCTGCAAAACATCCCGACTGTATCCGCGACATGCTCCAAGACGCGCACCGGATGCCACCGCGTCTGGAGATCCCCTAGCGCGAAATCCAACAAAAGCGCGACAGCCAAAGCGAACACGGACACACATATCCCCCCTGAAAACCCACTTGCGATACGAGACGCACAGACAGATTAACACAGACGGGCAGTTTTGAGAATACCGCCGCCGGGCGCGGCTGGATTGGCGGCGACCGTCCTTTACATTTACGGAAAAGCATATTAAAATTCCACTGCCAGCGCAAAATATCAAGGGAACAAGCGCGCCGCGGTACCGGCGAGGACGCGCCAGGCTTTCTAAATCTGGAGGTGTGCAATGTCATGAGCATCAGGAAGATCGCAGTCGTCTGTTTGGGAGTGTGCCTTCTTTTCGTAGCATCGGCCGGCTTCGCAGCCACACAGAAGTACATCGTGGGCATCGACGGGGACTACCCGCCGTACAGTTTCGTCGGGGCCGACGGGAAGCCGACCGGGTTCGACGTGGAGTCCGTGCAGTGGATAGCCGGTGAGATGGGCTTCGAGGTGGAGATCCGCCCCACGGCCTGGGACGGCATCATCCCGGCGCTCCTGGCGAAGAAGATCGACATGGTTTACTCCGGGATGACCGCGAACGAGGAGCGCAGGAAGGTAGTGGACTTCTCGGACATCTACTGGGAAATCGACCAGGCTGTCGCCGTGAAGCAGGACTCCGCCGTCACTATGGATGATTTCCTCGCGGGGAAGGCAACGGTAGGGACCCAGCGCGGCTGCACGGCGGCTGACTGGATAGAGGACGAGCTGGTGAAGAAGAACATCCTGGCCTCTGACAAGTTCCGCCTCTACGACAGCTTCCCCGCGGCGGCGATGGATCTTGAGATAGGCCGCGTCGAGGCCGCTATGATGGACGACATGATCGTCCTGGGCGCGATCAAGGGCAAGCCGCTCAAGATCATCGGCACGATCAAGACGGGCGAGGAGTATGCCGTCGCCATCCGCAAGGAGGACAAGGAACTCAAGGACAAGATCAACGAGGGCATCCGCCGCCTGATGGCGTCTCCGAAGTGGGAAGAGCTCAAGGCTAAGTACGACATGCAGAAGTAAATGGACACGTGCAGAGCGCCTCTATACTGATCGAATCGCTTCCAAACATAGCCTGGGGCCTCTTTACGACGCTCGGCCTCGTAATCATAGCCCTGGCGGTGGGCTTTGTCGTGGGGCTTCCCCTTGGGATCATCCAGGTCTACGGGGGAGGCTCCATTTTGTCGCGCTTCCTGTCCCGCCTGTCGGTCCTGTATGTCTGGTTCCTACGGGGGCTGCCGAACCTCGTCCTGCTCTTTTTGTTTTACTACGGCATTTTCCCGTTTCTCGGGATAGACCTCCAGCCGTTTTTCGTCGGGGCGACCGTGCTGGGCCTCCGGAGTTCCGCCTACCAGTCTCAGATATTCCGTGGCGCGCTTTTGTCGGTGGATCAGGGACAGATGCAGGCTGCGCGGTCGCTCGGGATGAGCAGGGCGCTCGCGATCCGGAGCGTCGTCCTGCCGCAGGCGCTCAGGATATCTCTGCCGGCCTGGTCGAACGAGTACCCTATCCTGCTCACGGACTCCTCGGTCTGCTACGCTATCGGCGTGATGGAGATGCTGACGCGGGCGAGCCTCCAGGTCTCGCGGACCCGCGCGCCTGTCCCGCTCTACCTCGCTACCGCCGCTATCTTTATAGTGATGAACTACCTCGGGATGATGCTCCTCCACCGTGCCGAGCGCCGGTGGCGCATCCCTGGCTTTGGAGGTTCTTAATATGGGTGATACGATCCTGCGGGTACAGGGGCTGAGCAAGCGCTTCGATTCAGAGGAGGTACTCCGCGGCGTGTCGTTCGAGGTCAAAAAGGGCGACGCCAAGGTGTTCATCGGCCCTTCGGGGACGGGGAAGAGCACTCTGCTGCGCTGCCTGAACCGGCTGGTGGAACCGGACTCCGGCCAGGTATGGCTGGGGGACGATGAGATCACCCACGCCTCGGACATCGACGGCGTCAGGCGGCGCATGGGCATGGTCTTTCAGAATTTCTACCTCTTCGACCACCTGACCGCCCTCGGCAACGTCGAGATCGGGCTGGTCAAGGTATTGAAGATGCCAAGGCACGATGCGAGGGGCTTTGCCATGTCGGAGCTGGCGCGGGTCGGTATGGACCGTTTCGCGGACAAATACCCGGCGGAGCTGTCCGGCGGCCAGGCTCAGCGCGTGTCGATAGCGAGGTCGCTTGCCATGAACCCGGAGATCATGCTCTTCGACGAGCCGACGAGCGCGCTTGACCCGGAGCTGACCGGGGAGGTCCTGGAGGTGATGAAGCGCCTCGCCTCGGGAGGCATGACGATGCTGGTAGTCTCCCACGAGATGGAGTTCGTCTACTCCGTGGCGAGCGAGGTTCTGTTCATGGAGGGCGGCGTGATCGTCGAGCGCGGCACGCCGGGCCAGATAAGGGAGGACGACGCGTCCGACACGGGCGCGCCAAAACAGTTCCAGCGGACGAGGGCTTTTCTGAGGCGTCTCGATGGATGACGCTCTGCGCTACGTCATCGAGGACCTGAGCGCCCCGCTCCTCCACGGGGCTGCGGCGTCGCTCCAGTTGATCGTCTGCTCCGTCCCGTTCGGGCTGATGCTGGGCTTCGCGGTCGCCGTGGGCTGGGTTTACGGCAACAGGGCCGTGTCCGCGCTTTGCAAGGCCTACGTGCTGCTCGTCAAGGGGACGCCGCTCCTCATCCTGCTCTTCGTCATTTACTTCTGCCTGCCGTCTCTGGGACTGACGCTTTCGCCGTTTGCCGCCTCGGTGACGGGGTTCATCATGTGCAACGGGGCTTACAACTCGGAGTACATCCGAGGCGCCATCCTCTCCGTCCGCTCCGGCCAGCTCATAGCCGCCCGGTCGCTCGGCATGGGGCGCTTCCAGGCGATAGTATCCATCGTCCTCCCGCAGGCCGCGAGACGCGCCCTCCCTGGCTGCTCTAACGAGGTCATTTACCTCATCAAGTATTCGTCCTTGGCCTACATACTCTCCTTCATCGAGCTCACCGGCGCAGGAAAGATGGCGGCGACCCGCTCCTTCCGCTTCACGCTCGTCTTCTCGGTCGTGGGGCTCGTTTACCTCACGATGGTGACGCTCGCGTCCCTTTTCTTCATGTGGCTCGAAAAAAAGCTCGCCATCCCCGGCTTCGAGACGACCCGCGACTGACCGCCCCCGGCAAGGCACTAACAGATCCTTCCTGACGAGGCGAACCCTCGTCACCGGGTATTCCAAGAGCGCCGCGATGGCTTTCACGACGGAAGCGAGCGCCACTGCGCCGGCGTCGCGCCGTATGCCAGACAGCGAAAAGGTCCTGTGTCCCGCCCTACCGCTGCCGATCTGGCCTGCCCTGACCTGGATCGCGAGACGGCAACTGACCGGCTTGAGACAGTATTTCATTCCGCACACCCCCCGATGAGCCGGTAATCAGATCCCTACCTTATATAGTGGGCTGATCCATGAAGAAATTGGCGTTGAACATGCCGAACTGGCTATTTAACCAGCGATTTTTAAGCGTATCCATGCTAAAATGCCAAATGGAGAGACGCAGACAACTATTCTTTTTTTCTGCGGTGCTGTTTGACAAAGAGGGGAAACCTCCCATGAGAGGAGGTGACCTAGACGGGGAAAAAGGGAAAGAGCCAGCTTTTAAAGTGGCTGGCTCTAGCCCTGCTTCTCGGAGCCTGCACAGGACTCCTTGAAGCTCTGACGGATTTACTCCGTCTGCTCATTTAGCATCACACTTAGCTGATACAACGCTTGGCTGAGTGTAAGCGCACTCGGCCAAAGCAGCCAAGCTACTCAGAATCCCGCCCGCTCTCCAGCGGGGTTCTTCCTTGCTCCTATTATACGCCACCAGAACGCCAAGGACAAGGCACTTAACCCAAGATCGAAAAAGGCCGGCGGCCACTCGGGCCGCCGGCTCTTGCGTGTCTGTGTGCTTTTGATGTTACAGGTCAGCGCTTGCGGGCCTTGCCTGCCGCCAGGAACGCGCCAGCCAGGAGCAGCGCCGCGCCGGCGAAGCCGGCGTCGCAGCCGCCGCCGCTGCTGCCGCCGTCTGCAAACTGCAGATCGCCCAGGAGTACCGTGCCAGTGTTCGCCCATGCTTCTTTCTTGTTTGTGCCTACGAAGCTGACAGACGAGATCGAGATAGGATCATACCAATCATCCTCGTAGCCGGCTATCGGCGTGTCGAACTCGAGCGTCAACTGGAGCGTGCCATACGTGCCGCCAGATATGATCGCGAACTTAACCGGCTTCTTAAGGTTGGCGTATGGGGAGTATATGCTGGGATCGACCGACGCGATGTCCGCCGTGGTGACTTTGCCGTCTGCGCCGAACGTGTCAACGAATGTCTTGGTGAGCGGGATGTTCAGCGTAGCGACGCGCGACGCGGTACTCGGGTTCAGCGTCCAGGCAGTCGAGCTTGAGAGGAGATCTGAGGTCGCGGCGGTTCTGTTGACGGAGATCGTGAGCGTCGTCGAGACGGGCTTACTGTCGATCGTCCCGCTTATCACAAAGGTGCCCCTGGGGAACGTGCCGGTGGTGGCGTTCTCAGGCGTCCCTGCTATTGTTATCCTGCCGCTCGCTATCTTGAGCGTCAGGCCGTTCCAGGTGCGCGTGAGTGTGTCTGTCCCTGCTTCGCCTGAGGACGTGGAACTGAAGGATGCGCCGCTGAGCGCCGGCGTCGTCGGGGTCTGAATGACGTTCACCGTCTTGCTGGCATAGGTGCCAACCACCAGATCAGATATCGTAGGCTGGTCTAGCGTGATCGACGGGCTGTCTGGAGTCACGGCGGCGGCGATGGTGACCGTAAAGTTTCCAGTCGCACTGCTCTGCCCTGCCGTGCCGGCGACGTAAACGTTAAAAGAACCATCCTCGTCAGGAATGCCGCTCACAACAACGTGATCGGAGCTTAATGGATGCAGTGTAAAAGTCACGCCACGATATGTCAGACTGCTTGCAGAATTCGGCCTGATAGAGTTAGGGTCTAGGACAACGGTCGCGCCGCCCGGGGCGCTGAACTTCACCGTGTTGCTTATAGTCACCTTCTCAGTGCCTCTGACGGGGTTAGGATCAGCGGTGAGAGACACTACGCCTTCTGGATCGACGCTGATCGTAAATGTCGCGTCTGTAGCACTTCTCCAATCGACAGAACCGATCACTCGGAACAATTGACTGATTTCCGCATCCGGCCCACTCGAAGTGCGGGTGACCGTGACTTTGTTGTTTGTCAGATCCGGAGTGATCAGTAAACCATTCCAGGTAAAGGGACTACTACGCAGCGCACCTGTCCCGTCTATGACACCGTTAATGCTTACTGCCCCTGAGGAGGACTCGATGTTTATCTCAGTCGTGCTCGGGAAGTTTGCCTTCGTGCCACTCAGGGATCCAGTGATGACTCTAGCTGCAAGCGCCGGGGCGCCAGTCTGGGTACCGGTGGTTATCCTTATCGGGTCGAGTAAATACCCTCCGTTATTAGTATTATCATCGAAAAGTCCGCCGGGATATAAATCAAAATCGCTGAACGCGCTCGTCGGATCTCCTTCAAATGTATACGTAACGCTTGATCCGTCGCTGGCGACTGATCGGGTGACTTTCAAACCCGTGGCTACACCAATATCTTTCGTATGTACGCCGCTTGTGAAAAGAGCTACCCCGTATTTGTCATACAGGTTATGCTCATTCAGATTTGAGGTTAGTGCTTTTGGTAGTTTATTACTACCATTGAAATATAGAATTATCGACTTGGCCTGCTGTGACCCGTAATTCGGAACAAAGGTTAACCTGTCGTTGCCATCGGTTGTACTCGAGATGAGGTTGCTTGCAATAATCCAACTAGTGGAGCCAGCGTTAAACCCAATTTTAACCAGCTTGGCATAATCTTTCAACACGACTTTGTTTTGGGCATCAACGACATCACCGATCACATAAAAATAAGTGTCTTCATATTTTAGAGGTTTCCCGGTGAACTCGACATCTACGTAAGTCTCATACCCAGTAGTAACTGCTGGTTTTTTTATGTTATATTTTATGCCGTTCGCTGTATGGTCGCCCGACACACCCACATTGATAGTATCGAAAACCCACTTAAATCCTCCATTGACACTCACTCTGACGTCAATAGAAGGCAAATTCGCGAGTTTCGTCGTCCCTGGAACTAGACCGTACCACGACCCAACGTTCATTCTATTGCCAGGACTTCCACCACTTGATGCATTTGCGGTAGTGATTTTAGTTAGGGTTATTTTGGTCGAATTCGAATTGGGGCTATTATTTATATCTTCTATATATATATTTCCATTTGTCGTATCGTTCGTGAGAAAGGCACCCACCTTGAAACCAGGGGCACCTACAGTAACAGGAACTGCAAATGCGGTACTCGGTTGCACATAAGAACTACCCACCGCATTTACGGACCAACTATTTGGCGCTGTTCCTGCTGCCGTGCCTGACTTAAATACGTACTCAAGATCGAAGCTAACCTTCTTAACTCCAGTAATTAGCCCATCCGCGTAATATATATGCACCTCGCCATTATTAGGCGTTGTTGGTGGTACGATCACAGCGTTAACACTAGCTTTTTCATAGCCTGGAAGCACTTTACTGCCAATAGCGGCATCAGATAAAATAAACCCTGACACCTTATCGAAATAAATATCGGTATAATTCGCCCAAGCAATCCCCGCGAACGCGACGAGCGCCGTTAGAGCGAACAGGAACGCCCATCTCTTCTTCAAAATCCTTTTCATCTTTTTAGAACACCTCTGCTTTCATCGTAATAGCCCGGGCACGCGCCCGGCATGAAAAGTAGCCCTTCCCGTATGACGCCTGGTTCAAGCCTCTCTCCCCTTCTCCGTTCCACTCCCCCTCCGCAGTTGTTTAAAACATTCAAAAGGCCGGCAAACACCCGACGACGCCCAGGCGGGCCGCCGCAGGGGCATATCCCCGGCAGCCCTCCCCGCAGGCAGGAAGCCCCGGGCAGGCGGCAAAAAACACGCAGCCTGAAAGGAAAAAGGCCCTCGTCCTCTGAATTCTGTGTTTTTAGATTTTTTAAAGGAAAAA
>JAISFV010000177.1 GCA_031263445.1 Synergistaceae bacterium
CGAAATTGAAAACGTATTGTGATACCGTTCGGTCACGTCTCCCATGGTTGCCTCATCCCCTAGGCATGAAATCTCGTGCAGCGGTCTCAATATTACCGGATTTTTTAAGGAAGAACAGATCTGGCCTGATGTATCCGCACGATTACCTCAAGCCGCGGCGCGATACACAGCCTTGGCGCGACGATGGAAGAGGCGAGGGAGTCCGCCGCCGCGCTGAGGCTCGAAAGCGCGATAAACCTCGACGGCGGCGGCTCGTCACAACTCGTCTGACGCAGGGTAATCGTTAACAAGACTTCAGGGGGCAGGGAACGCGCCCCCTCCCCTACGCCGTTATGGTCAAATCAAACCGGCAGGGCCGATGACGCTTCACTCGAAGTAAGCGTAGGTGAAGTCATATTCGGCGCCGATGAGCGGGCGGTAGAACCCCCTCAGGTTCGGCTTGGACATCCACGCCTTCCTGCGAAGCTGCAGCGGGACGAGCGGCGCGTCTTCGAGTATCTGTTTTTCGGCCTCGAATATCATGTCCATGCGCTTTTTCGCGTCCTTCTCGCTCATCGCTGCCCGGACGAACGTGTCGTACTCCGCCGAAGCGTATTTCGCGGAGTTGTGGCTGACGCCCGTGATCCATATCTCCTCGTAGGACATCGGGTCGTCGTAGTCAGGCATCCATCCGCTGTAGACCGTGTCAAAGCCGCCGTTTGCCTCGAGCTGCGCCCGCTGCATCCTGGTCACGAGCTTTATCTTCACGTTTATGCCGAGCGCGTTTTGAATCTGCTGCTGGAGGGCCTCGGCCATGAGCCTTGTCTCCTCCTGGTCCTGGATCAGGTATTCGATTGTTATGTCAGATGCCTTCAGCTTCAGCTCTGTCAAGGCCTTCGCCAAGAACTCCCTGGCTTTCGCCGCGTCACCCTTCGGGGCGTAGAAATCCAGCGGGTACTCCTGCCCGTATGGCTCGGTCACGCCCTGGGTTATGGGAAGGATGAAGCGCAGCGCCGGGACGTAGAGGCCCTTCGTGGACGCGAGCGTGTACGATTCCCTGTTGATCGCCCAGCCTACGGCCTTGCGGAAGTCCTTGTTCGTAAGCCAGGGCTTTTTCGGGTCAGGGCGCAGGTTGAACTTCATCCAGTCCAGCGCGCCGTTGTAGAAGAGCTTCGCCTTGCCCTGCTCCTGGTACATCCTGTACAGGTTCGGCGGGATGTCTACGAGGTCGAACTCGCCGTTTTCAAACATGCTGAGGGCGGTCGCCGTGTCCGGGATTATCATGATCTCCGCCCTGTCCAGCTTGATAGCGCCGGCGTTCCAGTAATTCGGGTTCTTCGTAAAGACCATGGTCTGCTCGTGCTTCCACTCGCTCAGGACGAAGGGGCCGTTATAGACGGCTTTGTCGGCGTCGGTGGCGTAGGAGTCCCCGAACTTCTCCAGTATGTCCTTCCTGACCGGGGCAAAACTCGGGTGGCCCAGGAAGCCGACAAAGTAGGGCGTCGGGGATTTGAGCGTCAGGACGAGCGTCCTGTCGTCTACGGCTTTGACCCCGACTTTGGAGGCATCGGTGATTTTCCCGAGATTATAGTCCTCCGCGCCCACCAGGTAATAGAGCGCGAAAGCGTACTCGGCCGCCGTCTTTGGGTCGAGCAGCCTGAGGAACGCGCACTCGAAGTCGTAGGCAGTCACTGGATTGCCGTCACTCCACTTCGACTCGCGGAGGTGGAACGTGATCGCGCGGCCGTCCTCCGATATTTCCCATTTTTCAGCCGCACCAGGGGTAGTCTTGCCGTCAACCCTGCGGACTAGGTTCTCGAAGACATGGGAGTCCACCGTGAAGGACGGCGCCGAGTTGCTCTTCTGCGGGTCCAGCGCAGGGATCTCCGTCTCGAACGAGAACGTCAGAGAGTTCTGGGCGGCTTGGGCCGGCAGAACGGACAGCGTAGCGACACAGACGAGCGCGATTGCGAGAAGGATCTGTCTTATCCTGTTCATACGAAATTACCTCCCTCAGAATGATTTCCATCGCATCCACAAACAGGGCGAAGGCGCAGGTCCGCCCCTACGTAGCCTGGATCTGTTTTTTTTAAAATTTCACGCCCCCTCTCTCCAGCAGGCCGTGAAATGGCCAGCCTCTACCTCGCGCCACTCCGGGGCCGTCTGTACGCAGGCCGCCTCCGCCGCCGGACACCTCCCCGCAAAGCGGCAGCCCGGCGGCGGATCTATGGGGCTGGGTACGTCACCTTCCAGGATCACGCGCGCCCTCGCCCGCTCCTTGACAGGGTTCGCCACAGGAATCGCCGACAGAAGCGCCCTGGTGTACGGGTGCCTCGGGTTTCGGTAGAGCTGGTCGCTCGCCGCGAGTTCCACGATCACCCCCAGATACATGACGGCCACGCGCTCGCAGATGTACTTGACCATGCTCAGGTCGTGCGAGATGAAGAGATACGTCAGCGAAAGCCGCTCCTGCAGCCCCATGAGCAGGTTCACTATCTGCGACTGGATCGAGACGTCTAGGGCGCTTATCGGCTCGTCGCACACGACGAACGACGGTTCTACCGCTAGTGCACGCGCTATGCCGATCCGCTGCCGCTGCCCCCCTGAAAATTCGTGAGGGAACCTGTCGCCGTGCGCCCTCTCCAGGCCGACCATCGACAGGAGCTCGTGTATCCTGTCCATGCGTTCCCTGCCCCTGTAAATGCCGTGAATGTCTATGCCCTCGCCAACGATGTCAGAGACTGTCATCCTGGGGTTGAGGGATGAGTACGGGTCCTGGAATATCATCTGGCCGTATCGCGTGAAGCGGACTCTTTCCCGCCCGCTCATCTTCGCAACGTTCTTCCCCTCGAACATCACTTCCCCGCCTGTAGGCTCGTACATGCCCAGGAGTGCCCTGCCCGTAGTGGATTTGCCGCAGCCGGACTCCCCGACGAGGCCCAGCGTCCGTCCTGCCCCTATCCCGAACGACACGCCGTCTACCGCTTTAAGCAGCCCTCCCCCCAGCAAGCCGAAGTGTACCTTGAGGTTCCTCGCCTCGACCATCGGAACCTCCGTGCGCGCGTCCGTCAGCACTGTGAGTCCTCGCCCTTCAGCCCTCTGCCGCCGGAGAGCCAGCGGGCGAGTTCTGTTTTGCCGGACGGGTGATGGAGCCAGCAGAGTGACCTGTGAGAGACGCCCTCATGATTTTCCGTCTCGAAGAACTCGGGGAGCGCCTCCCTGCAAACCTCCATGGCGGCGGCGCACCTGTCGAAGAAGCCGCAGCCAGCCGGCGGCGCAAACAGGTCGGGCGGCGTCCCAGGGACGCTCGCGAGCTTTTGTCCCCTGTCCCAGTCGAGGCTCGGGCGCGACATCAGGAGCGCTGCCGTGTACGGGTGGGAAGGGTTGAGGAAAACGTCCTCCGACCTGCCCTCCTCGACGACCTGCCCGGCGTAGAACACCGCGATCCTGTCCGCCATGTTCGCGACCACCCCCATGTCGTGGGTTATTATGACCACGGATGTCCTGAGCTTTGTCTTGAGATCCCTTATGAGGTCGAGTATCTGCGCCTGTGTCGTGACGTCGAGGGCCGTGGTCGGCTCGTCCGCGATCAAAAGCCTGGGACTGCATATTACCGCCATCGCAATCACGACGCGCTGCCTCATCCCCCCGCTGAACTCATATGCGTAGCGCCTGAACTGTTTCTCGGGGTTCGGGATCCCGACCATGCCCAGGACCTCGATCACCCGGTCAGCCGCCGCGAGGGGCTTCAAGCCCCTGTCATGGACGGTGAGGGCTTCCATGATCTGTTTGCCTATCTGCATCGTCGGGTCGAGCGAAGTCATCGGGTCCTGAAAGATCATGCCGATCTTGGCGCCGCGAATCTCCTTCATCCGTTTTTCGGGGAGCGCCAGCAATTCCACGCCATCCATCGTGACAGAGCCGCGAATCTCCGCCGGAGGAGAGGGGATGAGCCGCATGACGGTCTGCGCCGTCACGCTCTTGCCGCAGCCGGACTCACCGACTATGGCTAGGCACTCGCCCTCGCTCACGTCGAGGTTTACGCCGCGTACCGCGCTCACCGAGCCGCCGTAAGTTCTGAACGACACTTCGAGATCCCTCACTGCGAGAGGCACGGCGCTAGCTCCTGAGCTTGGGGTCGAGCGAGTCCCGGAGGCCGTCGCCCAGCAGGTACAGGGAGAGCATCGTCGTCCCTATGAAAAATGACGGTATGAACAACTGCCAGGGCGCGAAGCGGAACGACTGCGACCCGTAACGCGCCAGCAGCCCCCAGCTCACGCCCGGGGGCTGGATGCCGAGGCCGATGTAGCTCAAGAATGCCTCGGTGAAGATCGAGTACGGGACGGCCATCGTGACGTTCGTCAGGATCAGCCCGCTCGTGTTGGGTATCAGATGGCGGAAAATGACGCGGGCATGGGACGCGCCGAGCTTTTTGGCCGCCATGACGTACTCCTGGTTTTTGAGCTGGAGGACCTGCCCGCGCACGAGCCTCGCCGAGCCGACCCATCCTATGGCTATCATAGCGACGATGAGCGGCGCTATCCCCTCGCCCAGCACCACCATGACGAGAATAGCGACTATCAGGTACGGTATGCCGCTCACGACGTCTATCAGACGCATTATGACCATGTCGAGCTTGCCGCCGAAGTATCCTGAGATCCCTCCGATTATGACGCCTATGACCGCGTTTATCGACGCCGCCAGTATCCCTATCGACAGGGAGACCCGCGCCCCGGCCCACACCCTCGTCCACATGTCGCGTCCCAGGGTGTCCGTCCCGAACCAGTGTTCCTCCGTCGGCGGAGAGTCTATGTTCTCCTCGTCTATGCTCCTGTAGTCCGTGTCGGAAATCATCGGGACAGCCACGGCCATCACGACGTAAAAAACCAGTATGGCCAAGCCGAGGCTGGCGACCCTGTTCTTTCTCAGTCTCATCCATGCATCCTGCCAGTAGGAGAGCGACGGCCGGACTATCGCGTCCCTTGCCTTCTCTCCCTCTCTTGAAACGGGCACAAAGTTGCGTCCGTCGGCCTCGCTCACGCCCTGTCCCTCCTGTCCACCCGTATCCGCGGATCCACGAAACCGTACAGGATGTCCACCACGAAGTTCGCCATCACCAGGAACGTCCCGTAAAAGATCGTGAGCCCCAGCACCTGGGAGTAGTCGAGGTTCTGTATGCCGGACACGTAAAATTTGCCCATCCCTGGCACGGCGTATATCGACTCTATTATGAAGGTCCCTGTGAGGATCGCCGCCGTCACTGGGCCGAGTATGGTTATCACGGGGAGTATCGCGTTTCTGATCTCGTGACGGGCCACGATCTGAAACTCACTCAGCCCTTTCGCGCGCGCGACCTTCACGTAATCCTGCCCTGTCACCTCCAGCATGCTGGCCCTCATTATCCGGGCCAGGAGGGCGGTAGTGTAAAACGACAGCGCGAACGTCGGCAGCACCGTATATCTGAAGCCGCGCCAGAGTGCAATCGGGAACAGCTTGAGCTTTATCGCGAAGACGTACTGCAAAAGGTATCCGGTCACGAAATCCGGGAGGGAGACTCCCACTATGGCGATTATAATGCAGAAGTAGTCGAGGAACCTGCCGCGGTTCAATGCGGACACGACCCCGAGGGCTATCCCGACGAGACACGCGAGCAAGAGCGCCCTTATCCCGAGGCTGGCCGAGTACGGGAACGAGTCCCCTATGATCCCCGCGACTGCCAGCCCGTTATAGTGCATCGATACCCCGAGGTCGCCCCTCAATAAATTCTTGACGTACTTTAAGTACTGGACATAGAGCGGCTGGTCGAAGCCATAGTAGCGCAGCATGTTCTCGCGGATTTCCGGCGTCAGCTTGTCGCTCAGAAAAGGCTCGCCCGGGATCGCCCGGACAAGGAAGAACACGACCGTCACCAGCGCGATTATCGTGAGGAGCGAGATAAAAAAGCGTTTCAATATATATCGAGCCATGCCCGAACATCCTCCGCAGGATTTATGAACCACAGTGTGGCTCCTATTATAGCATCAATAAACGGCGTGGCTATAAAGTAACTCAGCCAATGCTGCCGCCACGGGCAAAAAAGTGTAAATTCCCAAAGTAAATTCCACAATGGATGCGTCAATAGAATTTACTTTGGTAATTTACGGCCACGTGCAAAATCACAATTTTGCATTTATATCAGCGCGCATTTACGGCCCCCCCAGAGACAGCCCTGCGGAACTCTCTATTCCGCTAATGATACGCATTCAGCTATCCGCTCTTGAGTACGTCCTCGAAAAAATATCGCGGTTTATTATGTAGATATCGTCAGGATTGCCCTCTGAGGCCGCCATGTAGTCTCCTGCGGCGCCATAAAAATACCTGTCCCTGTCCCAGTCGCTGAAGACCTTCGTCGCCCGGGTGAGTTCCCTTGCGCGGATGAAGCTGTCGCTCTTGGGCGCGCACGTCCGGGCGTACTGGCGCAGGTTTTTCCGCTCGCCGTTTATCCTGTCGCTCGCGACCGGCATGTACTCCGTTTCGGCGAGATACGGCCCGTCCAATACTTCGTAGGATGACTCGAACCTGTCACGCTTTATCGGGTATGCCTCGCCTGAGATGCCGATCATGAGGTACGTGTCTGCGGAGGAGACCGTGTCTATGTCCCCTTCCAGCGTACGGACGCAAATCTGCGACCCTTCGCGGAACATGTCTGTAGTGCGCGCGAACCCCAAGGGGATCCTGAGTTTGCGGTAGCGATCAAATGTGGAGAAATCGACATCGCCCGCGCCGCAGTAAACGAGGTCGAAGCAATTCTGATACTCCTCCACGCGGGAGCGGAGAAAATCGTCCGGCGAAACGCCGGGGGCGGCATTGCCGACACATTCGAGGCTGATATAGCCCCCCGCTTTTTCAATGTTGCCGCCGCCGGAGCCTACGTCACGCGTGAGGAAGGCAGCCAGCTCGTTCGCCATGATCTCCCTGACTGAACTCCTGACGGACAGCTTTAGCCCGCCGAGGTAGTCGCAGTACACCACACAACTGTCGAACTGCTCCACCTGCTGGGCGATGTCGCTCGAAAAGCCCAGGATGTTCGGGTCGCATGGTGCGGCCCGCAGCAGGCCGATCCCCCCGATGAGGCGGGAAGACGACAGCGTGCCGGCCACGACGTCCAGCTCGTCCTTGGAGAGTGTCGAATTTTTTAGTCTCTTTATCAGCGACCAGTCGGCCGGCATGAATTCTGCCAGGTCGCGGTCCAGCGGATGCCGCAGTTCTGCGAAGTTAGAGGTGTCGGTGAACAGCCCGTAGTAGAGCGCGTTATAGACCCCAGGTGCGGCGGCGAAGTCAAAGCCCTCGTCCCTGATCAGGCTCCATATCAGCGTGGAACAGCTCCCGAGCGACTGCCGTATGACCACTGACGGTCCGTCAGGTATCTCAGGCCTGTGGTGGTCGAACACCGCTACATGATCCGCCTCGAACCTCCGCACGTTGCCGGCGCCGTATTGGCAGTCCACCGTGACGAGCAGATCGCAGCGCGGCACATACGCCGCGTACTCGAGGGGTATGCGGAGCAGGTTCAACATCAGCGTGAGGTTCGGCTTGCTCACGCGGGCTTTCCCGCTGTAGACGAGGCGAGGCCCGGCCCCGCGCGACTCCATGTATCGCCCGAGGGCGAACGCGCTGGCGATGGCGTCGGCGTCGGGGACGTCGTGGCACTGTATGACTATGTCCCTGTGACTGGACAGCTCTTCGAGCAGCGTCATGCGGGGGGCACCTATCCCTCTACCTTGAAAGGGGCGCTCGAAGCCAGCCCTGTCTCCGTCAAAACATCCCTGTCCCAGTAGCCCCTCAGCTCATACCCTCCGGGTTCCTCCGGCGCTTCGAGCGTGACAACCGCTTCGCTACCGCCTATGCGCTCGGAGGATATATACTCGCCAAACTCGCTGTCCTGAGCCGACAGCGCTACAATCGCGCCTCCGCCGATGTTGAAAGGCACGCCTGAGACGCGCGCCGTGATCGAAGCCCCCGGGGCATAGCTCGATTTGTCCAGATGGATGAAAAACGGGTACGCCTCTTTCCCGAGGACGCTGAATTTCTCCGAGGCCACAGTAGTGGAGCCGGCGTAAATTTCGCCGTTGCTGTACGCCCTTATCTCATAAACGCCCGCGTCCTCAGGGGCGCTGAACGAAAGCTGCTCGTCCCTCGCGCTTATGCGCGCGAAGGCAAGATAATCGCCGGGCTCCGCGTCGATTTTCGAGATGATGACCTCCGCGCCGTCGTCCAACATATACTTCGGCACGCCGGACACGTCCGCCAGGATATTCTCCGAGGGCGCGTAGTCCCTTCTGTCTATCGCCAGCCTGAACGCGTCTGAGGAGTCCCCGCTCACGACGAACTGCACGGACTTCACGAGCGTAGACGCGTTAAGCTCGTTGCCGCTGCTGTAGCCGCGCACCTCATAATCGCCCGCCTCTGTCGGGGCGCGCAGCTTTACCCTGTCAGTGCCGTCGTCTATGAACTCGAACGATACATATTCGCCATGAGCGCCCCCCGCGCGCGCGACCCCGACGACGGCCCCGCGCTCGATCATCTTATCGGTGACGGCGGACAGCTCGACGAACACCGGCTCCGCCGGCGCGTATGCCGTCTTTTCGACGCTGAAGCCGTAATTACCCTTCCTGGCCTCGGAGCGCGAGACGTAGCTTGAAACCCCGAAGGCGATTACGGCCAAAGCGGCGGCGGCGGCTGCAACCCTCAACAAATTCCGAGACGTGCGCCGCCATCCCTTTTTATGCCTCTTGTACTTGATGCCCGCGCCTCGCGCGGCGTCCTTTTTTGCCACTCCGTTCGATTCGAGCGCCGCGCATATCTGGCGCACGACGGACTCCGGGCTGTCCGCGTCCGTTATCCCCTGAGTCGCGTTCAACCCCAGGGCAAGCCCCGGGGGCAGGACATCCATCCCGTCGAGATAGACTGGCACGATCTTAACCCTGTTGTTGAGGGCGAACTCTATCTCTGACCTGACGTATATCGACTCCGCCGACTCCTTCGTTATGAACATGACGAAGATTGAGCAGTTCAGTATCGCGGTCGCGATTTCATCTGTCCAGGTCGAGCTGATGCTGATGCCCTTGTCGTACCATATGGCGTAGCCCTCTGCGCCGATGCCCTCGATTATCGGGAACACCACCTCGGAATCGAAATGTGCGTAGCTCACGAACACAAAAGATCTGTCGTCCAAGCCGCATGGGACGACGCTGCAGACTGTTTCCTGTTCGGACATGTAGTCTCTACCTCCCTGCCGGCCCTTCGGCCGAATTTATCAGCGTACCGCCGAGGTCGAATATGACTGCGCCATACTCCCGCTTCGCTCTATTGGAATTCATATCAGCCACGCCTCTTGTCCAGATATTATACAGGGAAACGCCGCTAATTCGCCTAAACTACATTTTGCCGTTTGGAAGGAGGCGCAGCAAGTGTCTAAATCGTCACCCTTCCGGCATCTGACGATAAATCGGCATTCTGGCATTATCTTTATTACAACTGTGCTGTAAAGTTTTCTCGATTTTGTAGTATAGTTTCTCCATCAGCATTCCGGAGGTGGTGGATGTGGACAACGAATTTGCCCTTCAGAGCTATTACGTCGTCCAGGGCTATATTGACGCGAAAGATGACAGAGGGAGGAACATCTACGGGACTTTCGTATCCCTCGTCACGCGCCGCGATATCATATTCACGAGCGCACATTTCGAACATCTCGAGATGGGCAAGGCCACGCCCTGGAAAGTCCTTCTCTCCATCCACGAGGAAGCACAAAAGGACATGAACAGGGATCCGCTCCTTCTTCACCATGAGGATGAACTTCATAAGTTTTTGGAGTCGAGCCTAGTCCTCACCAACGTTGCTAAAAACTTAAACGCGAAACCAGCCGAACAAGCCATAAGCCGCTTCTGCCTCGACGACCTCAATCTGAAGACCGTCTGCTTCGTGAGCTTTGCAAAGGCTGACGACGGGGACGTAGCCCTCTTCAAGAAGGAGGAACCCGTAAGCGCCCCCGCACCGCAGGTCACAGAGGACAGCCCTTCGCAAGCGCCTGAGCAGGGGCAGCGAACCCTGCGGCAGGAGGAGAGCAAAGACCTTTTAGTCCGCTGCGAGCCGATACTCGATCCCATATCCGGAGTCGCTATGAACGGGCTGCGAGAGGGGGACAACGTCTTCTGCAGGCTCTCCGCCGACTCGGTAATTTACAAATTACTGGAAAAGAACAATCCAAGGTTTGACGGTGTCGTAACGGCCAAAGTCTCCGGTATCTTTATGAACGAGCTGGGGACATCGACCGTCAGCCTCTCCCTGTCCGATGGGATCGCGGGGTTCATGAAGCTCTCCGGCAAGGTTCGCGTAATGGTGGTGAAGGACATGAACGGTCATGGGCCGCGTGACAAAAAGGGCAGGCGTTTTTTCCAGGACGTGATGTCGCCTCTGGTGATCCCCCCGGAGTTTATCCTTGCCGCCGCCGTGATCGTCGTGGTAATCGCTGCCATGTTTGCTTTATATTATATTTTTCAGATTTAGGGAGACAGGGGCATCGGGATGGACGATAGCTACTGGAATCTTGAGTATTACCTGGTAAAGGGCTTCATAAACGGGCATGGGAAAAACGCTCTGCCCATTCACGCCGCTTTCCTCGGGTTATCGGACGGCAGGAGCGAGCGTTTTCTGCGGACGCGATTTAGCAGGGATCCCATAGAAAAGGATACCCCGTGGAGCGACCTGGTGACGCTGCTGAACGCAGGGGAACCGACGGGAGACGACGGAGAGGAAAGCAGCGACCCACTGCAAGGCTACGCAGAACGCCTGAACCTCTTTATCCACTCGGAGCGCGTCCTTTTGACTGAAAAGAAAACGCTGGACGCGAAGTCTATAGAGAGGTTTGTCACGTACTTCTGTGCCTACGACCTCGAAATCAACGCTATAACGTTCGTCGAGGTGACCAAAGTCTCGGAGGAAGACGTGGCCTCCCTGCTCAAGGAACTCCGCGAGAAAGCGCCTGGCGATGCAAAAGGCGTGGACGGCACGGAGGATGAGAGCGACGGGGCCGGCCAGGCCACAGACTCTGAGGGTTTAAACGAAGTCTTCCTCGAATGCGGCATGGTGATAGACCCTGTTGCGGGCCTCCCAGCGTCGAAGCTCTCTGTTGGCCAGGAGATCTACTGCCGTCTGCCGGAGGACTCCCCGTTTTATAAAATCTGCGAGTCAAACATGCAGGATTTCAACGGCATCGTAATCGGCAACGTGACGGGGATAAAGACGAACGAGTTTGGGAACTCTGTCGTAGCCGTGGCGCTGTCGGAGGGCATCTCGGGCGTGATGAAGGTGCAGGGAAACATCTGGGTAAAAGTCGGCAGCCGCGTGACAAAAGCCCGCAGCTCCGCGCAGGGCGAACTCCCGCACTACATGATGCTCGGTACCATAGGCGCGGCTCTGCTCCTATTGGCCATAGGCATACTCTTCCGTTACTTGAACTGACCGCGCGGCCGCAGAAGAGGGGCGGCCGCGCGGCGCGCTATTTTCAGGCTATCGTTATCTCCTTGTCCAGGTAAACCGACTGGACGGCCCCTATGAGCTCGACGCCGTCGCGGAACGGCTTCTGGAATGCCTTGCGCCCGAGGATCAGCCCGCTCCCGCCTGCGCGTTTGTTTACGACGGCGGTGTAAACGGCGTCAGCCAGGTCGTTCTTGCCGGCCGCCCCGCCCGAGTTTATAAGACCGACCCGGCCTGCGTAGCAATTCAGCAACTGATAGCGGGTCAGGTCGATGGGGTGGTCGCCGCAGAGCGTCCCATCGTAAACCTGCGGGGCGGTCTTCCCGAATTTGACCGCGTTGAACCCCCCGTTGTTCTCAGGCAGCTTCTGCTTGATTATGTCGGCCTGTATCGTCACGCCGAGGTGGTTAGCCTGTCCGGTGAGATCCGCCGAGACGTGATAGTCCTTTTCGGGCGTTTTGAATGCGTTGTTGCGCAGGTAACACCAGAGGATAGTCGCCATTCCAAGCTCGTGCGCGCGTTCAAACGCGCGGCTTATCTCCTGTATCTGACGGCCGGACTCGTCGCTCCCGAAATAGACCGTGGCGCCGACCGCGACCGCTCCCATCTCCCACGCCTGCTCCACCGACGCGAAGAGTATCTGGTCGGCCTTGTTAGGGTAGGTCAAAAGCTCGTTGTGGTTGATCTTCAGGACGAACGGGATCTTGTGGGCGTACTTACGCGCCGTGAGCCCCAGCACCCCGAGAGTGCTGGTGACCGCGCTGCACCCCGCCTCTATCGCGAGCCTGACGATGTTCTCGGGGTCGAAGTACATCGGGTTGGGCGCGAAGCTGGCGGCTGCCGAGTGTTCTATCCCTTGGTCGACGGGCAGGATGGAGATGTACCCCGTGCCGCCGAGCCTCCCCGTCCCATAGAGCGCCGCGAGCGAACCCAGCACCCGCGTAGACCTGTCGCTGTCCGCCCACACCCTGTCGATGAAATCCGGCCCGGGCAGGTGGAGCGTCTCGCGGCTGACGGCACACTTGTGGCTGAGCAGATCCTCCGCGCGGTTTCCCAACAATTCTGTGATTTTTGACATTTTCTTTCCTCCTCTTGATCGAAAGTCTGCTGTAATCTTAAATAAAAATGTCCATTTACGCAACAGCTTTTTGTAAGACCTGACTACGAATCCGCCTTG
>JAISFV010000020.1 GCA_031263445.1 Synergistaceae bacterium
GAGATCCTGGCGCTGCCGGACGCGACGTCCTCGATTCCCCCGCCGATCTTGTCAATCACCCGCGCCATATTTTCGACGGCGTTCACCTGAGCCTCCGCGTCCTTCGCGATTTCCTCGGCGGAGTCCGCCACCTCGCGGGCGGAGCGCGCCGACTGCTCGGAGTTCTCCAGCAGCACGCCGCTCGTGCCGAACAGCTCTTCGGAGGACTCGTTCAAGTGTTTCAGGAGACCGGAGAGGTTTCCCGCCATATTTTTCATGGATTTCTTAAGCGCGCCGATCTCGTCACGGCGCGAATCTTCCTCGATTTTGACGGCCAGGTTGCCCCGCGCCACCTCGGATGAGAGCGCGCTCAGCTCCATAATGGGCTTCACGAACCGCTTCGAGTAGATGAAGGTGAGGGTCAGGACCACTATAAAGAGAGCCAGGAACCCGGACAGGGTATAGACGATCAGGCGGTCGATGAACGCTCTCGCTTCCTCCTGCCACGTCGCCATTTGCGCGTCGATCGCGGCGTTCCAGTCCTCGGTCCAGAACCCGGTTCCGATGACCCACTTCCAGGGCACAAACTCGATGGAGTAGCCTATTTTCTGCTTGCCAACGCTTTCACCGGGTTTTTCGTAGAAAAATTCCGTGAAATCCCCGCCGCGCATCCCCGCCTCGATGATCGCGCGGATCATCTCCATATTATTGGAGTCGAGCGCTGTGATGCGGTTTTTCCCCTCTATTTGCGGCGTGATGGGGTGCAGGATGTTGTTTCCGTTCGTTTCGTCGATCCAAAAATAATTCCCGCCCTGCAGGGCTTTGTTGCCCGTGTCGTACCGCACGCCGCGGATCTGCTCCTTCGCCTGCCTCTGCGCCTCTTCCAGCGAGAGATTCCCATTCCTGACCTGCTCGTCGAAGTAGCCGAAGAGCGAGGAGAAGGCGATGGTGATGTTCTTCATGCTCTCCTTCTGCACCTCGAACAGGGCCTGCCTGGTATAACGCAAGTTTTGCTCGTAGTTCGACCGTATCTCGTAAATCTGAAACGCGACGGAGAAAACCGTCACCACGACCAGGATGGCGGCAATAGCGAATGTCAGCTTGTATCGCAAACTCATATCTATTTTCCTCCCTGCGCGGCGCGCCGAATAGGATACATGGAAATCAAACTTTTTAAGTATTTTAACATTTAACCATTTAAGAATCAAATTGATATCGTGTTTAATATATATCGCGTTTAATTAAAAATGCTAAACCACCAGCTCTGCCAGCGGTTTCTGATTTTACCACCCCGCGATGTCCTAGATCTCCTGAGAACCCAGGTTGTCCCAGAAATAGAAGGGAAAATTTTCAGGGTTATATTTTACGAAAAATCGGCGTACAATAATTAACGAGGTGACGATCTTATGCCAAACATTAAACCAGTCTCCGAACTGCGAAAAAAAATGCTGGCGTGGCGCAAGCTGAAAACGGATTTAGACGAAGGGCGGCGCTCTGGCGAGGAAGGCAGGCGTGTTCCCGCCGACGAAGCAAGGATGCACTTCAAGGAACGGTATCGTGGCTGACATCAGCTATTCGCGCGCGGCCATAAGGGATTTGGAAGAGATAGGCGATTATATCGCTATATCGCGGAGCAGTTAAAAAACCCACAGGCCGCCCTGAATACAGTCGATAAAATTCAAGACAAGATTGACACGCTGGCTGATTTTCCTCTATTTTCCGTTAAGCGGCGCTCCGCTGTCCTCTATCTATGATATAGCTACGGATTATCGTTTTCTTGTCTGTGGAATCTATATTGTTTTCTACCGCCCGCAAGGTGATGCGGTATTGATAGACCGTATTCTATATGGCAGACGGGATTACCTCGCTGTCTTGTTTGGCGATTTGCTACAAGGCGAAACGGAATAGCGCCTAGGATTAAGTTGGCCCGAAGTCCGCACATAAAAAAAGTATGCGCCGGCGGCGGTAGCCGTCAGAAAGTGCAGTTTTCTTGGCAAACCTGAAATTTTTCCCTAAAATCCGTACCTCTCCAGCGATTTTTCGTCGGCCAGCAGCTCGCTGGCGGATCCTTCGGCTACGACGCGGCCGGATTGGACGATCACGGCCTTCCGGCAGAGCGTCCGTGCCATCTCCAGGTCGTGTGTCGCTATTATCATCGATTTGTCCAGCCCCCCGAGGATTTTCAACACCTCTCGGCGCGCCCTCGGGTCGAGCGCGGCGGTCGGCTCGTCAAGGGCGATGATTTCAGGGTCCGTCACCAGAATGCCCGCAATCGCGACGAGGCGCTTCTCGCCGCTGGAAAGCCGGTGGGGCGGGCGGTCAGCCAGGTGCGCTATGCCGAGTCTCTCGAGGCAGCCTGACGCGGCGGACAGGGCGATTTCAGGTTTTATCTTCCTGGCCGTCAGGCCAAAGGAGACGTCGAGCGCGACGCTCGGCATGAAGAGCTGGTCGTCGGGTTCCTGGAAGACCATGCCGACGGCGTCCTTCAACGCCCGCAAGTCTTTCCCGACGCTCTTTCCCCGCAGGCATATTTCGCCGCCCTGGGGGGCGAAGCACCCGGCCAGGTGAAGTAGGAGCGTCGATTTCCCGGAACCGTTCGCGCCGACCAAGGCGATTTTATCGCCTTCGCCGAGCGTGAAGGACAAGCCCCGAAGCGCCAGGGTCCCGTCTGGGTAGCCGTATGAGAGATCCTTTGCCTCCAGGAGCGCCATTAAAGCGAGGCCATGAGTACGAACGCCGCGTTTATGATGAACAGAAGGCAGAACGACGATTCCATCCACGTCCACCTGGGCGCTGCAAGCCCAGAGAAGCCGGAAATGCCGCCTCTGCATCCGATCGCGAGGACGGCCCGCTCCGCCCTGTCGGAGCTGTGTATGAGCGTCGTCCCGACCATGCAGGCGAAAGCGCGGCAAGCAAATAGGCCAGAGGCGTCGCGCGTCCTGAGATCGACAGCCCGGCACATGGTGCCGAAACGCTCGCTCAACAGGAAGACGCAGCGCGTCGTGAGGAGCAGCAGGGATCTCAGCTTGAGCGGCACGCCAAGCCCCTCCAGCGCGCTGCTGACCCGAGTCATGCCCATGGAGGCGACGAGCTTGAGGAGGACAGAGGATATAAGGTTGAGTTTCCATATGATAATGAAGGACATGAACAGCCCTTTTTCCGAGAAGAGATAAAATATCCGCTCGCCTGGGTAGGTCAAGGGCAGGAAGAGGATGACGAAAACGCTCACCCTGTTCAGGTACAACAGGCGCCCTGCTACGCGCTCCAAACCGCGCTTCCCGTCGATGCACAGGAGGATGAGCGGAAGCGCGCTGCCGGCCAGCAGCGACACCGTGTCCCGTAACGAGGCCAGAAAAAAGGCGAGGAAAAAAGCGCAGAGGACTCTGCACCTGGCGTCAAGGGCGTCGAGCCTTGATTCACAGTCGAGGCCTGTGCAAGCGTGAAGGCCGCTTAAAATCATGGCCGGCCGCCGCCCGTCAGGATATCCGGGAACGCACGCCTCAGAAAAAGCGTCATGAAGAGTGCCGTCGCTCCCTCGACGGCCGACAGCGGAAGGTGGGCCGCCAAGAGCGTCTTTGCCGTCAGCGCCATCCCGTGGTCAGAGAAAAAGAGCAGCAGCCCTGCTATGCCGGCGCTCGTCAGCACGGCGAGCGCCCCTGCAAAAAACGATGCAGCGGCGGCGATTTTTTCGCCCCTGCCACGGACAAATGAGCCAAAGAGGGCGTTAGCCAGCACGGCTGGGACGGCCATGGAGGCGCAGTTCGCGCCTAAGACCAGAAGGCCCCCGAATTGGAACAACACTGCCTGAAGCAGCAGGGCGGTGAACATCGCGGGGAACGACGCCCACCCTAGCATCAGCCCCACCGGGCCTATGAGGGAGAGGTGTGCAGCGCTGGGCCCCACCCTGACGTTGACCAGAGAGGCCAAGAAAAATACCGATGACGCCATCGACACGCGGACAATCTCTCCCTCGTCCATTTTTTTGATGCCCCAGGCGACGCCAGCGGCGGTTACCGCCCATCCAGTCGCAAGCACCCCTGGGGAGAGGAACCCTTCGCTTATATGCATTTCCTGAACCTGACGGCGGCGGCCACATTGAAGAGGACGCTTACCCCGAGCGCAGCGCGGAGGTAAAGATCCAAGCCCTCTGGCATATGAGATTTGACGGCGAGGGGACGAGGATCCCCGCCGCCGTCAAAAAACTCCTGGGGTATGGGTATGGAGGCATCCGCCCTGTGTCCTTCGCTGTCGCTCACGACGACGCGCCATGTACCCGGGTTTTCAGGCACGAAGGAACAGCGCCCGAACTCGTCAGTCCGCCCCGACTGGTAGGCGTTTTTATCGTCCTGCGGCGAGTACACGCGGAATTCCTGATAAGCCATCGTCTCGCCAGTCGAATAGTAAAATTCGACTGCGACGGCGCTTTTGCCGGATTGCCTGTAACCCACCCCGTGCGCTCTCGCGCCGTCTGGGCCAGTCAATAAAAGGACCGGGACGAGAAGGCAGACGCAGATCGCGGATCCAAGCCCGCGCGCTTTTTTGGGAAGGCGCGCGACTCTAAAGGGGACAGGCGTCCCCTTTTTTAAGGGATGGTTTTGATCCGCCCCTTTTAATAAAATTCGAGAGGAGGCAGCCCCGCCTCCCGCCTGATCGCCGTTATGCCTCGCTGATGACCTCATCTGCCCCCGGCCCTTCGATTGCATACCTTATTTCACCGGGACCGTGAGGATGGAGCGAATCGAACGCGTGTCAAACTCACCTGGCACACCAGGGTCGTTGTCCTTCGACACCCTGATGATCCAGATTCCAGGCGTCGTTATCTTGATATTGGCTATCCCCTCTGAGTCAGACTCCGTGTAATAGGCGTAGGTGTTCTGGTACTCCTTTACGAACCCGTCGTAAGTCGCGAAGACGGGGAGCGTCGCCGGCTGCCCGTTGAACAGGACCTTGACCTTGAAATATTGCCCTGTTTTGACGCTTGCCGGGTTTGTGACCGGCACTATCTCCAGCTCCTGCCCGACGACAGCCGCGAAATTCTCATCGGCCTCAGACGCGTTGACTATGGCCTTGGCGAACTTGTCGGTGCGCGAAGCCCTCGCCACCTTTATGCCCTGATCCTCGAACGACTTGCGCGTACCCTGCTTCGAGCCGTCCGGCGTGACGGACCACACCTCGCCGGCCTTGTTCGCGATTATGATGGTCGATGATTTGCCCTCTGGTATCTTGACGGAGAAATCGATGCGGAGATCTGGCCCGTTCGGCTTGAGGACGCTCTCTGTCAGCTTCCCGTCCAGGACAGCGCCGGCCTTTATAGTAGAAATGTCCTCCACCTCTTCCTTGACGATGAAAACGTGCGTGGACTGCAGCTCGACCGCCAGGTCCACGCCTACGGCGGCGCTGAAACTCGCTGGCTTGAGTATGAGCTCGTGGGCAAAGGCCGGCGCAGTGAAAAGCGCCAAAGACATTGCTGCCGCAAGATATATTTTGCGCATACTGTTTGTCACCCCTGTTTTTAATTTTTATATCGATCTTAAATCGCGCCTCCATAAAACAATCAGGCGACCCCAGACGCTTCTGCGCCGGGCATCGCCTTCAGGCAACGCGAACGTCTTCACGACATCCCATGAGCGGAATGATATTGTATTTTCAAAGCGAAGTCAAGTTTTGTATTCGGCGTCACATCCCGTGTGCGTGATTTGTGCCAATTGCCATTGATCTGACGGGCGTTTATTTGGTAGTATCTCCTTAGCTGGATTCTACGCATTTTTATATGTCTGGGAGGAAATTCCGTGGCCTATGATTTTGACGCTCCAATCGACCGAAGGGGAACCGGTTGCGAAAAGTGGGATAATATGACGCCTGTCTTTGGCAGGGGGGATCTTTTGGCGTTCTGGGTAGCTGACATGGATTTCAAGACCGCCCCCGAGATCGTCGACGCCCTGCGCGAAAAGGTATCGTCTGGCGTGTTCGGCTACCCGTTAATGACGGATTCCGCCCGCGAGTCCGTCGCAAACTGGCTTGAGACTAGGCACGGCTTCAGCGTTGACGCTTCAGACGTCGGCTTTTCTCCAGGTGTCATAACGTCGCTCAGCGTCGCCGTGCAGACGTTTACTGAGCCAGGGGACGGGGTTGTGATTCAGACGCCCGCCTACCCTCAGTTCTTCTCCATCGTCAAGAGGAACGACAGGACGGTGGTCGAAAACCCGCTCAAGGAGACGGCGGACAGTTACGAGATGGACTACGACAACCTGCGCGAAATTCTCACGCCGAACGTGAAGGCGATGTTCCTGTGCAGCCCTCATAACCCCGTCGGCAGGGTCTGGCGGGCAGACGAGCTGAAGCGTCTTGCGGAAATATGCGGCGAGCGCGGGGTCGTCATCCTCTCCGACGAAATCCATCACGACATAACGTTCGACGGCGCGAGGCACGTGCCGTTCCAGCTCGCGGTGCCGGAGTCATCGCCGCTGTCGATTATTTTCATGGCGCCGAGCAAGACGTTCAACGTCGCCGGCCTTTGCGGCTCCGCGTGGCTGTCGAAGGACAAAAAAATCGCGGCGAGGATGCAAAAAGCCCTCGTTTCGGTACACTGCTCAGAGGTAAACATGATTGCCCTGGCGGCTCTTGAGGCAGCATACGGGAGAGGGGCGCCGTGGCTCGACAGCCTCACGGCTTACCTGCGTTCCAATAGGGACCTTGTCGTGAAATTTTTGCGGGAGCGTCTGACGAAGGCGAAGATGAAACACCAGGAGGGGACGTTCATCTCCTGGCTCGATTTCAGGGGGTATGGCCTGAGCGGCAAGGAACTGCAAGAGACGCTAGTGCAAAAAGCCCGAGTCGCGCTGAATCCAGGCGTGGCTTTCGGCAAGGATTACGGAGCGTTCGCGCGCCTCAATATCGGCTGCCCCAAGGCCACGCTGGAGGAAGGGCTGGCCAGGATAGGGGACGCCTTCGCGGGCCTTTAGACATTTTAAAAGGAAAGGGATGCCGCAAGATGGATCCTAAGAATATTTTAAAGAAATTCTGCCGGTTCAGCGTAGACGCCAGGACATACAACGGCGCGATCCGGGGCAATATGGTCGATATCGTGGAGGGCGACCTGTTCAGCGACCTCTCTGACATGAGGATGAGCTTTCCGGTGGATCACATTAAATTCCTGCCGCCGATCATCCCGACGAAAATCTGGTGCGTCGGCGTAAATTACGCGAGCCATATGAGGGAGATGGGTCACGAACCGCCGCGCGAACCGCTCATATTCATGAAGCCGCGGACTACCGTAGCCGGGAGCGGAGATCCGGTGCGCGTCCCGGAATGGGCGGGACGGGTCGATTACGAGGGGGAGCTTGCTGTGGTTATCGGCAGGAAGGCGCGCAACGTCTCGGAGTTCGAGGCGCTGTCGTGCGTAAAGGGGTACTCGTGCTACAACGACGTAACGGCCCGCGACCTCCAGACGGACAATCACTGGATAAGGGCAAAGGGCTTCGACACGTTCGGGCCCTTCGGGCCTTCCATACTGGTGACGGACAAACTCCCGGACGATACGAAAATCACGACGCGCCTGAACGGGAGCGTCGTGCAGCAGGACATGATTTCCAGCATGATCTTCCCGGTCCGGCAGATTATATCCTTCATCAGCAGGTTCGCGACGCTCGAACCAGGGGACGTGATCGCCACCGGGACGCCCGCAGGGGTCGGGCGCGTAAAGCCCGGCGACAGGGTGGAGGTCGAAATAGACGGGATAGGGGTGCTAACGAATCCGTTTATCTCCGATTGACCCGCTCTGCCGGCTGAGATAAAGGAGGCATGGACATGGCAAACCGAGGGGAAAAAATCTGGATCGTCGTAGTCATGAAAAACGAGGACGGCAACCTTGACGCGAGCGCCTACGACAACGAGCCGGACGCGAGCAACTACTTTGTCGAGATGCGGGCGAGGTACGGTGACGGCTGCGTCCACATCCAAGAGACGTCCGTCAATACCAGGGACGGCTCTTCGCAGTATATCGACGCCCCGTGGGGTTTTTTGCGCATGGATCTGAAATCAGAGTTCGTGGAAGGGCTGATGGAGGACATCGCGCAAGCGGGCGACATCAAGCCTGGCGCGGCCGAGTCGTTCGCCCATGACCGCGCCGACGCAGTGGGCAGGAGGATGGCCCGGCGAGTCGGGGAAATCGTCCTTGACGAGACGAAAGATGAACTGATGGCATACGACGAATGGCGCTGCTGCCCGGACATGGAGGACTGATCTGTACGGCTACGTAAAACCTGGCGCGCTCGCGCCAGCGCTCAAAGAATTCAGGGAGCGCTTCTTCAAGGAGGGAGGGGCGAGGATCATATACATGCTCCCCTCCCTTTCCTCTTCCGACGCTCTGGTGGACATGCTCGGGACAGAGCGCGGCTTTTGGGGCGGCATGCCCGATATCTGGAGCTGGTCGGAGATGTACGCCCGCATTGTCCCGGAGGGGGAGCTGAGGCGACAGGTAGACCCGCCGGATCACAGGCTGATACTGAAATACGTCTCAGACGCCTGCATAAAGGAGCTTGACGCTCGCGGGGCACACGTACCGGGCGGGATCCGCAGGAGATGGTTCGTCGATATCCTGAGCGAGGCTGTGCGCGAGCTCCTGCTGGAGGGCGTGTCTCCCGATATGCTTCTGTGCGGGCCGGGCGAGACTGGTGACGCGGATCTGCTGTACAGGCTCTACTCGGATTACCTCCTCTACCTTGAGTCAAACGGGCTCGCCGACAATTCTCAGATCCCGTCGCTCTTGACTGGCTCGCTCCGCCGCGGCCTCCCCGATTGCCTGTGCGGGGCCGTGATCTGCTGGGTCGGGTTTCTCTCCTTTACCGGCTCGCAGTTGAGGCTGGTAAAAACACTGCGGGGGCTTGGGCAGAGGATGGAGTTCTTCATGCCCGAGACTGGCATTGAGGGTTTTCACGATATATCAGCGCAGCTTGCGGACGATGTGAAGCAGATCGGGGCGCGGAACACCGCCTTGATCACGCTGAAGGCCGAGGATGCCTTCGCGCAGTATGATCGGATCGCTTGCGAGCTAGCGGACGCTTCTTGCGGCAGGGGGGCGCTTTGGGAGTCGATCTCGGGCCTTACGGCTCAGTCGGGCAGGGATGAAATTTTAGGCGACATCGGCGTACTCGTCCCGCGTGACGGGCTGCCCATACTGTCGGCTGCGCTCAGTAAGCATGGCGTGCCGTATCAATCGCGGTCAGAAACGCCCGTCGCCGAGACCGGCGTCATCGAACTGGCCAAACGGGCGTGGGAAGCCTACAGGCTCGACTGGCCGACGATGCAGACATCTGCCCTCCTGCGGACGGCTGGCGCGGGCGGCCCTGGCAGCGCCGCCCCCGATGGCCGGCCTGGCGGCTGGCGCGGCGTTTACGGGCTGCCCCATAAGCCAGGCCAGCAGCCCTGCTTCCAGCCGGAAGGCTTGGCGGCGTGGCAGCGCGCCCTCGCGGATGACCCAGGGTGCCTTTCGCTTCTAGAAAGGTCTGTAGCCTTCTGCGCGTACATCGACGAAGGCGGCGGGCATACGCCGGAGGGGATTTTGGCGGCACTATTGGATCTGTGCGGCGAGGGCTGGGAGAAGCGTCTCGCAGAGGAAGCGGGCCACGACGAGTCCGTCGATTTCGCTGTGAGGGCGTTGGCCTCCTCCCGCCTCGAACTGGAGCAGAAGCTCCGGATGATATCCGAACTCACGCCACCGTTAGGAGAGGCGGGACGCGTCAGGTTCCAGGGTTCGGAGGCCATCGGCTTTTTGTCCGACTGGGCAGCGGAGGCCGTGACGGCGCTCCCTCCGCCTTACAAGGGCGCAGTGTCCATTTACGGTTCGCCGCCGCCCGTGCTGGTCTCACACAAGCTCTGGATAATGACGGATATCGACCCGTCCAGGTATCCAGGCTCTCCTTCCGAGCCGCCCCTTTTAGGCGGGGAGACAAGGGAGCGCGTCAACAGGCAGGGCGATTCGGCTGCGGCGCAGCGTGATGACGCGTCGGCCGATGCCGGCGAGCCGGTCCATCTTCCGACGATGCATGAAAAGAGGGAGCAGAAGGAGGCCATGTTCCGCAGGCTGCTGTCGCTCGGGGAGGCGGTTACCCTGGCGGCGAGGGCGGAGCTGGACTCGAAGGGCAGGGCGCAGGGCGATTCCCCTTTCATTACGTCTTTATTCGAAGGCAATCCGCCTGGAGGGCAGGGCTGGATCCTCGCGGGCGAGATATCGGGGCCGCCAGGCGGCCGAGCCGCTTCAAGCGGGGGCTGGGCGCGCCGGGGCAGGTTCCCACGGGCAGCCAGGCACCTCGCTGGGGACGTGCGCGACGCCCAGGGCAATGGACAAAAGCTCAGGGTACGGGCGAGCGCGATAGACGGGCTCGCCGATTGCCCGTTTGCCTACTGGTGCGGTCATATCGCCGCGCTAGAGCCGCCGAAGGATGACGCAGGACTATTCGACCGCGCGTTTCAGGGCAATGTCATCCACGACATGTGGCGCATGATCTGGGACGTTTACCTGGCCCAAAACCGCTCGTCATCGCTTCACTCTGTCCTCATGGCCGAGTGGGGCGGCATGGAGTCTGAGTTAGAAGGGAAGTACCCTGGCCTGCGCGACCAATCCGCGCTCGCCGTGAGGGCGGAGCTGCGGGATGCCATGACGGTTGCCGCGATCGCGCAGGACGAAGCCGAGGCAAGGGCAGCGGATGCAGGCCTCGTGAGAGAGGACACTCTGCTCGAACACGATCTGGGAACGCTTGAACTGGCAAACACCTCGTTCGTCGGCAGGGCTGACAGGATCGATATATGGAGGGGCGTCGGTGCGGTGATACTGGACTACAAGCTCGGCTCAGCCGACAAGCACAAGGACAGCCTACAGCTCGCTGCCTATGCCGTCATGCTGGAGAAGGCGGGGCGGCCTGTCGCCGGCTTCGGATACATCGGCCACAAGGACGGGAGGATAAGGGGCTGTTGGGGAGAGGCTATCGGGAACGTCTACAAGGGCGCGTCCAGGACGCGCGATCAGGGGCCGGACGTCCAGATGTCCCTGGCGCGGGACTGCATGGCCGATATCGACTCGATAGCGGCTTCCGGCGAGTTCGCGGCGAACTACGATTCCGAAAATTGCCCGGACTGCCCGTGGATGACCGTATGCAGGCAGGCGGAGCGCTCTGGTTTTTACGATAACTCCGACCAGGGATCCGAAGAGGACGCGGGATAGTGGGCAGGTGTCTGAATGACAAATCTGGATGATGAAAAGGCAGGCGCGGTCCAAAATATCCTGACACAGCTCCTGAGCGAGGAACGGACGGAGCAGCGCCAGGCTATAACGTCGGACGGAAAGCTCACTGTGGTGAGC
>JAISFV010000118.1 GCA_031263445.1 Synergistaceae bacterium
ACTGAACCGTATCCATAAAACCTTGTCACCTGCCTGCGGCTTTGGCCGCAGGTTTTTATCAGGCATTGGAGCGCCCTCCTGTGTTTGTCAGGCTATATTTCAGTTCTTTGCATAAAATCAATATTGTTTTTGTCATTTCGTTATGAACGATGTCCTTATAAATACGCGAAAATATCTTTTTATAACACTGCTGGGTGTGTGCGTGCGTCAGAGGGGAACGCTCGAAGACATCAAACAGGAGATCCGCGACTTGATCGGGTTCAAGCCTGCCCCAGGGTGTTTTTAGGAAAGTTTTCCAGTAAAGGCGATCCAGCGCCTTGAATTTCGGCCCGTTCCAAGGTTTTCGGGGGCCTACCGCATGCAGGATGGCATCCGAGACGTCCCCGTCATGATGGTGGCAGTTGTTGAATTTGCTTTCTATGACCTTTATGTCTCCCCTGAAACATGAATTGATCAAGTCTTGATCCACATGTCTGCCGCGATGGGCGTGACGCCCGTACCACTCCATGCTTTGTGGGATCAGGTCATACCTCTCCCTTATCCGGGTAATATTCAGCAATAAAACACCAGCATTTATGTACGTCCTTCTATCACAGCCAAACAGGGAAAATTCCAGCGCGACCGATGAGAAACGGCCATAGGGCATCAAGTCTCCTCTGTCCAGAGCGCCCGCGACGGAATTTTCGCCTAGTGGGATGTCCCACAACTGCCTGATGTCCATGTTGACTACGATATCGCTGTCAAGGTAGATTACCTTGTCCAAGGCGAGGACATCGGGAATCAGCAGACGAAAGAGAGCGCCTACTGAAAGCCTCTCCTTAGCCAAGCGGACGGCGTCACTCCCAATCCGTTCGATAACCTGCGATACGTCGTGAAACTCAATTCGCTGCGCGGCGGCTTCCGCGACTTCCGTAAGACGCGACATATTTTTCTCCGTCATAGTCTCGTCATGCAGGATATGTACGCAAACCGGGCTTGCCGTCCGCTCGAAAATGGACACCATCACGACCCCAGAATGCCTCGAGTAGCCGCCATTCGGGTCATGGATGGCCAGGGCGACGTGAATTGTTTCCCGCTCTTTCGTCAAAACAAAGCCCCTCCCTCAAGCACGAAAATACCAAAGCCGTGTAATTTTACCGTAAACGCAGCCGATTTGCCAGCATACCGACATGCACTGAAAAACATATCCGGCACGCGCTTTTATCGGGCAACCCAAAGATGCGCTGATGCCAATCTTTGCTTGACATACGCCTGCGTTGTTGGTAAAAAGGCTCTGGGCTTGCGCGGGCAAACCGCCGACATTCGCGGACGAGGGGGAGAGAACATGGGCATGAACAGCGTCCTTCTGGCCTTTGTGCTGACGCTCTTCGCCGGGCTTTCAACAGGCGTGGGCGCGGCGCTGGCTTTTTTCGTCAAGCGCGCGAACAATCGATTCCTGGCCGTGAGCATGGGTTTTTCCGCCGGTGTGATGATCTACGTCTCGTTTGTCGAGATCCTGTCAATAGCGAAGGATTACCTCACTGCCGAGTGGGGGGACGCAGGAGGGGCGTGGGGGACGGCCGGCGCGTTTTTCGGTGGGATAGCGCTTGCCGCCGTCATAGACAAACTTGTCCCGGAGGGGGAGAACCCGCACGAGGCGCACACCATCGAAGAGCTGTCGATGACCGCCGACGAGCACGCGCTAAAACACCATGACATCTCAAAGCTGCATCGCACGGGCGTATTCACCGCGTTCGCCCTGGCCATCCATAACTTCCCGGAGGGCATGGCCACTTTCACCGCAGCGCTGATCGAACCCGCGCTCGGGACGGCGATTGCCATCGCGATAGCCATTCACAACATACCGGAGGGCATCTCCGTATCAGTGCCTATATTCTACGCGACGGGCGACCGCAAAAAGGCCTTCGTCTATTCTTTTCTCTCCGGCCTCGCTGAACCCCTCGGCGCGCTCATCGGATACCTGCTCATCATGCCGTTCTTCTCCCCCGCCCTTTTCGGGGTGCTTTTCGCGGCAGTGGCAGGGATCATGGTATTCATTTCCTTTGACGAGCTGCTCCCCACGGCAGAAGAGTACGGAGAGCACCACCTCTGCATTTATGGGCTCGTATCTGGCATGGCCGTCATGGGCCTTTCGTTGCTGCTGTTTATCTGACATCCCATGGACCTGTCCTGTGATGTATGACGGGCTTTGGGCATTGATCGGATATTACTTGACTTTACGCTGGAGAGGGGATTTGCCATGCTTGGCATGAATTACAAACTGAAGGGGCTTGAAGAATCCGGCCAGCCGATACTGACCGGCATCGTCGGCGCGGGGCAGATGGGCCGGGGGCTGGTCGGTCAGATGATGTCCATGAAGGGGATGCGGCCCGCCGTCGTGGCCGACGTAGCGCTGGAGAACGCTAAGACCGCGTATGACCGTGCCGGGCTTTCAGAGGGCAGGGACTACTATTTCGCCCGAACTGTCGAGGAAGGCGACAGGCTGCTCGCGGAGGGCAGGTTCGTCGCCTCGGAGAACAGCGAATTAGCGACGAAGTGCAGGGCCATTCACTGCGTCGTGGACGCCACCGGCGTCCCGGAAGCGGGGGCGAAGGCGGCAATCGACGCGATCAACAACAAAAAGCACATCGTCATGCTCAACGTCGAGACCGACGTCTGCATAGGCCACATCCTGTACAAGCTCGCATCGAACGCCGGCGTCGTCTACACAGGCAGCGCCGGGGACGAGCCGGCGGCCACGATAGAGCTCTTCGACTTCGCGGATGCCCTGGGCTTTGACGTTCGCGTGATCGGCAAGGGCAAGAACAACGCGGTCGATTACGGCTGTACGCCGGAAAGCGTCGCGGAAGAGGCGAAGGACAAGGGTGCCAGCGCCAAGATGATCTGTTCGTTCAAGGACGGCACGAAGACGATGGTCGAGATGACCGCGATGGCGAACGCCACCGGCTTCCTGCCAGACGTCATGGGGGCGCACGGCGCTTCGGGGAGCGTAAAGGACTTGCCTGACCTGCTCAGCCTCAAGAGCGAGGGGCGTGGCGGCATCCTGAACAGCTACAGGACGGTCGAGTACGTCAACGGCGTCGCACCTGGCGTATTCCTCATTTTCGCATCTGACCAGCAGGACGTCAATCATGAGCTGCAATACGTGAAGCTCGGCAGCGGCCCGAACTACGCGCTTTACAGGCCATACCACCTGACGAGCCTGGAGACCCCTCTGTCCGTCGCCAGGGCGTGTCTCGACGGGATGCCGACCATCGTGCCGCGCGCCGGGTTCGTCGCAGAAACAGGCACAATCGCAAAGCGGGACCTCAAGGCGGGCGAACGCCTGGACGGGATCGGCGGCTACACCGTCCGCGGGACGTTCATCTCATCTGGCGACGCTAAGGAGAAAAACGCCCTGCCTCTGGGCCTCGTCAACGGGGACACGGTGATGAAAAGGGACGTGAAGCGCGGCGAGCTCATGACATACGCAGACGTGGACCTGGATCAATACGCCGTGGTCCTGCAACTCCGCAAGCTCCAGGACGCCCTTTTTATTTAGGGATCAAGCAGACCGTGTCCCTTTGACCTCCCTGCCGCCGTCCAGGGACGCGTTCCTGAAATAAAGCACGGTATCTACTGATACCATAATGAAGTTCAGCGAATACGCTACCATCAGCAGACTAAGGGCGCCATCAAGCAGGATGGTTTTCGCCAGGCCCGCAAGGTAACCCGCTAAGACGATAAAGAGGAAGAACAGGCTCTTTCCCTTTGCTGTCCTCGACCTCCACGACTTCAATATAGACACAGGCCACGCTGCCCCGAAACACAGGATCATGGCCAGCTCTAAGAACTTCGCTATTTCCTCGGCGCTCATAAATGCATTGCCATCGCGTCAGGCGTTCTGGCCGGTACGTAACAGATATTCCGCAAGCTGAGGCATGGCGACGTTGCCCCCGCTCAAAAGCGCTACAACTTTCCCGCCCTTCGTAAAACGGGCCAGCGCGCCCGACAGGATCGCCGCAAGCGCAACCGCGCCGGTCGGCTCCGCGAGGAGTTTGCAGCGCTCCAGCAGCATGCGTTGCGCGTACAGGATCTCCCCGTCCGTGACCTCGATCATCCCGTCAACGTACTTTTGAACCAGCGGAAATGTCAGTTCGCCCGGTATAGTCGTCCTGATCCCGTCCGCGACTGTCTCTATCTTGTCGAGAGCAGTCCGTCTGCCGTTCCTGTATGACAGCCCCGTGCTGTTGCTGCCTGCCGGCTCGACCCCGAAGACCTTTATGCCCGGTTTTTTTTCCTTCACTGCGACAGCGATCCCGGAAATGAGACCACATCCCCCGGTGGGTGCGAGGACTACGGAAGCGTCCTCAAGATCCTCTATTATCTCTAGTCCTGCCGTCCCCTGGCCGGCCATGACCAGCGGGTCGTCGTATGGATGGATGAAAACCGCCCCTCTGTCCTTGCGGAGCTTTTCCGCGAAGGCGAGCCTCTCCTGAGAGGTCGTTCCGCAGTAGATAAGGTTCGCGTCGTAGCCTTTTATGGACGCCGCCTTAGCCGGCGAGCCGCCCTCCGGCATGACGACAGTGGCGCCGTATCCGAACCGGGCCGCAACACACGCGACAGCCTGCCCGTGATTGCCCGACGACCCAGTTACGACGCCCTTCCGACCTTCTTCCGGCGAAAGAGACATAACTTTGTTGGACGCGCCCCGGAACTTGAAGGATCCTGTCTTTTGCAGGTTTTCAGCCTTGAGGAATACTTCAAAACCGCTCCACTCGCTGAAAGTCGACGACCTGAGGAGCGGCGTCCTCTTTACGACCCTAGAGATTCGCTCTTGGGCCTCGAGGACATCTTTTATTGTAATTGCTAACAACTATAAGACCCCCACGCGACATATAAAAACAGAACGACGTGATATTTTTATCTGTCAGTCAGCGACTTAATCGCTTATGTTTGAACTATCCCCGGTACCCTCGCTGCCCGCGTTCGAGCCGCCCTTCCCGTCGCCGGCGTTAGAGCCGGAACCCTCGTTGCCGGCGCTAGAGCCGCCGTTCGCCCCGCCGGCGTTGGAACCAGAGCCCTCGTTCGAACTGCCGGCGTTAGAACCAGAGCCGTCACCACCCGTGCCGCCCTTCCCGCTGCCGGCGTTAGAGCCGGAACCCTCGTTGCCAGCGCCCGAACCGCTGTTCGCGCCGCCGGCGTTAGAGCCAGAGCTATCATTGCCTGTGTTCGAATCGCCGTTCGCACTGTCGGTGTTCGAGCCGGAACCCTCGCCCGTATTCGAGCCGCTCTTCCCGCTGCCGGCGTTAGAGCCGGAACCCTCGCCGCCCGTGTTCGAGCCGCTGCCGATGCTTGAGCTGGTACCCTGTGAAGAAGCGCCGCCGCTGGCGATCGCGCCCGATGAAGACGAGCCTCTGGCGGGATTACCGGACTGATTTCTGCCGGCCCCGGCCGCAATCATGTCACCGCCGCTGCCGCCGCGCCCGCCCTTCTCTCTCATCTCAGCCTCTTTCTGGGCCATCAGGACCCGCTGTTTCTCCTTCTCCCTGGCCGAGGCAAGCACTATCTCCTTTTGCAGGACCTGGATCTTTTCCCGCCCTGCGGCCAGCTTGCGGATCTGCGCGCACAGCGCAACCCCGCGGTCTGGCAAGGATGAAGCGCGGACAAACTCCGAAGCCTGCTGAATGACAGACACCGCCGCGTCGAACGCGTACCCGTTCCCGGCAAGCACCGAAAAAGTCTCCGAAGCCGTCTCGGCGATCAGGCCGGCCCGTACGGAACGCATCATCAGCGACGCCGTGTCGTGCAGTTTTTTATCCCCGTATACCCTGTACGCGGTGCCCAATGCCTTGCCGAGGGCGGTGCCTGTTTTTTCAGATTGAGCGAGCAGCGCCGAAGCGGTTTCGGCGGGAACGTACCGAGGCGTACTGAGCATCACCGTGCCGATGAACATGTAGCGCCTGGCGATACCGTCTGCGGTTTTCCCCTGAATACCGGCCTTTATGAGCGTGTCCCTCATGCTCTGCTCGATGGCGGACTCAATTTCAGAAGCCGAGACGAGAGAGGGGCAGAGCAGCAGAGCGACCACGATAAATGCGGCGAGAACGCGCTTAAACATGGACATCATTTGTACACCGTCTTCTCTCCGAGGCTTTCCCAGTGTTCAGCGACCTCATACGGGGAGTTCCCGGTCCGGATTTCGAGATACGCCATATGGATAGTCAGCAACTCCAGATCGGTCCGGAGTTCCCCTATGGCCTCGACCAGCTCGCGCACCCTGATCCAGTCCACGTCATCCCTGCGTAGCTCCTGGCCGACCGCCAGCCTGTACTGGCTTATGCTGTCTGTAAATGGCTGCTCCGTGTCAATGCTTTCAGTAAGAAGCGCGTCACCCGCGAGCTTCCGCGCGGCCCACATTGACGGGGTCGTGACCGAGACAGGGGAAACGCCCTTCGCGATCTCCCTCTTGGTGTTGTAGGAACCGGCGAAGCCCCCGGCCATGAAAAACAGGAAGCAGGCAACGGCTGCGGCAGCGCGGAGCGCGCACCTTTTCGCCCTCGGTGACGCCAGAACCTTCATTACAAACGGAGCGCTCTCCGTAACAGACGGGGCAGGGGGGCAGGAAATCGCGGTATGCCTTGCAGACATAAGCGCGGTGATACCTCGGTACTCCGCGAACGCCCTGCGGCATTCAGGGCATACTTTGAGGTGCTCCCTCATGAGCGCCGTCTCCTCAGGGGTACACTCATTGTCGCAAGCCTTGCTTAACAGCGGCTCGCACTCGAAACATGAAATTTTCCTCGTTCTTTCGTCTGGCATTTCGCGACTCACTATTTTTCTCCCATCCTCGCCATTTTCATCTTTAAAGCCCTTCTGCCTCTCAGAACGAGCTGCGCAAACGCGTCTACCGATATCTGGAGCATTTCTGCGCCCTCACCATACGTGACGCCGCCGGCTATGAGTATGAGTGCCTCTTTCTGCCTCGGCGGCAGGAGCGAGAGCATCCGCTCAATGTCGATGCTGTACAGAACCGATTCCTCGGGCGAATAACTCAGGCTCTCCGGGTGAGGCAGCGCTTCGTCCTCGATAATTTCCGTAAGGGAGTCCACCTGCTTGCCGTGCCTGAAGCGCCCTCTGACTATATTCCCCGCTATCCTGAATACAAAGGCGCCGAACTTGCCCTCGGCCCTGTAAGACGGAGCGGCCCTGTACACCTGGATAAAAGTCTCCTGAACGACGTCCTGCGCTTCGTGCAGATCGCGCAACGATCTGAACGCATAAGCCATAACCCTCTTGCACCACAGCCCGTACAGCTCTGTAAAAGAATCCTCGTCACCCTCAGCTATCCGCATCATCAAAACGTCTTCTTGCATTCGACAGCCCTTCCTCACGAAGCCGGGGTCTATATAAGGCTAAATGACGCAATCGCCCCATTAATTACGCGCCCTCGGCAAAAATCAAAAACATGCAGTTCATCCATGCCTCACGTATTTTACACCATCTCTGGAAAAAACCACGAAATTTTTAAAATCCTCGCGTCATTTTTCGGAGCCCCAATACATTTTGCTTATTGTAAGCTGGTTTCTTTCACTAACGCGGCAGGTAGTGTCGCAAACAGCACGGCTGGCACGATCAAAGCATCCTGTTTGCAAAAACTGGCGAAAGGCCATTCCCAGCGTTCCCGTCGCTCAGGGCAAGGGCCTTTCAGAGTCTCGGGGGGCTTCGCTCAGACTTTTCGCGGAGCCCCGTTTTTTATGCCTTTACGCGACGCGCTGCCCTCCCCGGCCATTTGATTTAGAGTCGGAATATAGTATAATTCCTAGTATTAACATGTTTTATGGGGGAACAAATTTTGGCCCATCTAACATTATCTAAGTTCGTTTCTGGGGTGATACGATGCGACACGCAGAGAACACGCACGAAGAGGCAAAAGGGAAAAACAGGACGTATCCGGACATAGAAAAAATCCTCGACTCTTTCATCACGCCCTCGAACGGCCGCGAGAGGAATATCCCCCTCCCTGCGACGGACATGCCGTCCTCCCCTGAGCTGGCCAGGATGATGGAGATGATCCGGGCGGTCGTCTTCCCCGGTTTTTTCGGGACGGGTGGCATAGACGAGCAATCGATGCGACACCACATGGCGTCCGGGCTGGACGACATCTTCCGCATACTGGCCGAGCAGATACGCCTGGGCATGTGCTTTATCGGGCGCGACCAGGCCCTGTCCTGCAAGGAGTGCGAGGATGACGCGCTGGAACTGGCCGGCGCGTTCATGGGGCGCCTCCCTGATGTCCGCAACCTCCTGGACAGCGACGTCTTGGCGGCCTTTGAGGGGGATCCGGCGGCCAAGAGCAAGGCGGAGACGATATTCTGCTACCCGTCGATACACATAATGACGAACCACAGAGTAGCTCACGAGCTGTACAAGCTGGAAGTCCCTGTGATACCCAGGATAATCAGCGAGATGGGGCACTCGCGCACCGGGATAGACATAAACCCCGGCGCCTCGATAGGCGAGGAGTTCTTCATAGACCACGGCACGGGGGTGGTCATTGGTGAGACGGCGGTAATAGGCAGCCGGTGCAGGCTTTACCAGGGCGTCACGCTGGGCGCGCTCTCCTTCCCGAAGGACGCGCTCGGCAACCCCATAAAGGGGCTGCCGCGGCACCCGGTACTCGAGGACAACGTAGTCGTGTACGCCGGCGCCACGATATTAGGCCGCGTTACGATAGGGGCTGGCTCGATGATAGGCGGCAACGTATGGATAACGGGCGACGTGCCGAAGGGCTCCAAGGTGGTGCAGCAACGGTCGACATCACCTGCTAAAACCGACCGGATGCAGGGCTGAGGGACGCCAGGGCCGCTTACGGCTTAAAAACCCAGCAGCCTCGCGACACGGAATACGACGAACGACCCGCCCCAGGCCGTGATCAGCCAAAAGGCTATCGTCGTCCATATCCACCTGGCGCTGCGCATCTCGCCGTTTGCCGACGCGACGGCCGCCATGCATGGCACCGAGAGCAGGTTGAACGTCATGAACGAGAGGGCGGCAGCCGGCGAGAAATTCGCGACCAGTGCAGCGGCTAGTGCGCCCGACGCGGCTTCGTCCTCCAGCGCGTCCCCCTCGACCTGCGGGTTGTACAGGACGCCCAGAGTGGAGACGACCATCTCCTTCGCTATGAGACCTGTGACGATGGCGACCACGGCCTTCCACGCGTCAGGCGTGGACGCGAACCCGAGCGGCGCGAAGACCGGGACGGCCAGGCGCCCCAGTATGCCCACGATGCTTTCCGGGCTGTTTCGCTCGACCATGGAGAGGCCGAAGCCGAAGTTCGAGAGAAACCAGATCACGACCGTGGCCCCAGCGATGATCGTGGTCGCCCTTATCACGAACCCCTTCATCTTCTCCCACAGGTGGATCGCGAGGTTGAGCGGACGAGGCAGGTGATATGCCGGCAGTTCCATGATGAAGACCGAGGCCGCGCCCTTCAGGAGCGTCTTCCTCAGTATGACGGACGTTATGACGGCGGCGGCGATACCGATGGCGTAAACCGCGAATACGGCGTTCCCCGCATTGCCCGGGAATATGGCCGCTCCGAACATCGCCCATATCGGCAGCTTCGCCCCGCATGAGAAGAAGGGCATCAGCATCACCGTGAGCCGCCTCTCCTTTTCGTCATCGAGCGTCCTCGTCCCCATCATGGCCGGCACTGAGCAGCCAAAGCCCATCAAAAGCGGCAGGAACGCCTTCCCGGAGAGGCCGAAGCGGCGCAGCGGCCTGTCCATCAGAAAGGCGGCCCTCGCCATATAGCCGCTGTCTTCCATGAGTGACAGGAACAAAAAGAGCATCAGTATCTGCGGGAGGAAGCTCAGGACAGAGCCGACGCCGGCGAATATGCCGTCCACGACCAGCCCCTTAGCCCATTCCGACGCCCCCAGGGATTCCAGCGCGCCGCCTGCGGCGTCAGAGGCCCACTCCGTGAGCGCACCCATCCAGCCCTGCATCATCACGCCCGGGGACGGTATGCCGCCTTCCGCAATCAGGTCGGAAAAGATAAGCGGGTCTGCGAACGTGAGGTGAAAGACGCAATACATGAACAGGAAAAAGATGGGCAGCCCCAGCAGCTTGTGTGTCAGCACGCTGTCTATCCTGTCCGAGGCCGTAAGCCCGCGCGCGCTGGATGTGTAAGCGACGACGCTGCTGAAACCCTCTGTGATGCGGCTGTACCGCGCGTCGGCCACGGCCGCCTCGAAGTCGCCCTCGAAAAGCTCGTCCAGGCCGATCTCGCCCTTTATCTCGTCTATCCTCGCGGAAAGGCTCAGGCCGCCCGTCTGCGGCATGTCCCCCTCGATGGCCTTCACCGCGCGGAACGTCGGGTTCGAGAGGCCGCGCTCGCAGAACAGGTGCGCGATCTTATGGACGGCTTCCCCCATGGCGGAGCCCTCCAGCACGGAAGAGCCGCTCCGGCGGTCAGCCGCCGCCCGAACGGCGGCCTCCATCAGCTCGCCAATGCCCTCTGAGTGCAGGGCGCTGATGTTCACGACCGGCACCCCGAGCCGCCGCGACAGCTCATGCGTATCAACGGCGCCGCCGTTCTTGCGGAGGACGTCCGTCATGTTGAGCGCCACGACCATGGGTATGTCCGACTCCATGATCTGGGTCGTGAGGTATAGGTTCCTCTCGAGGTTGGTCGAGTCTATGATGTTTATCACGAGGTCGGGCCCGTCGTCTAAGATGTAGTTTCTGGCGACTGCCTCCTCAGGGGTGTACGGCGACAGGGAGTAGATTCCCGGCAGGTCTATTATGTCTATTTTTTGCGCGCCGCCTTTGCCCGGCGCGCCCCTGTAAACGCCCTCCCTGCGGTCTACCGTCACCCCGGGCCAGTTCCCGACGTGAGCGGTGCTGCCCGTCAGCAGGTTGAAAAGCGTCGTCTTGCCGCAGTTCGGGTTGCCGGCCAGGGCGAACCTCACTGTTCAGCGGCCTCCATCAGGATGGCTTCCGCCTCCGCCTTGCGGACGGACAGCTCGTAGCCGCGAATCGTGACCTCCATCGGGTCTCCCAGCGGTGCCGCCTTGCGCATAGTGATCTCCGCGCCGGGCGTAATGCCCATGTCAAACAGCCGCTGCCTGATGAGCCCTTTCCCGGACACGCGGACAACTCTTCCTGTCTCGCCAGGAGTAAACATATTCAAACACTTTCTCACGTACGGTACCCTCCAATTCCGCGACGGCGGCATGCCGCATCGCCTAGCGGCTTATAAGAATGTCCCTCTTGCCCTCGTTCCGCTCAAACCATTTGACGGCGTAGCCGCACGAGAGGACGGCCTTTTTACCGTCGCCCTTTATCCTCTCATACGCGGCTTCCAGCAGCTCGCCCGCGACGCCGCCGCCCCGAAGCGAGTCGTCCACGAACGTGTGTTCGATATCCACGACGCCCGCGCCTGCGGGAGGGAACGTCACCTCCGCTATGAGCCGCCCGTTTTCGTCGTTTGCGTACACCCTGTTGTACTCGCTCGTAAGTTTCACTTGACCACCCCCGCCATTTTTCAGGCAAAACATGCCAGAAGTGTTATAATAATAAAACACTTTCCCCTTTTTGGCAACGGTCTATATGTATCCTCAAATCACAGGTTCATTCTACGAAGACCTGGAAGCCTCAGCGAAACGATCAAAAAAATCCCTCTGAAATTCAGGGGCAATGCGGGATGCGACACGGCACCTTGACAACAATAAACTCTTGATATATTATAATAACTAGGCATTAATAACAAGAATTTATTATAATTAATCATTGAATAGGGATGAAATATGCTAGAGTTTGCCGTAGACAGGGACAGTGGAAAGGCGCTGTATTATCAGCTTTACGAATACCTGAAGGAGCGCATAATAACTGGCGACTTCAAGCCAGAGGAAATGCTCCCGTCTGAAAATGAGATGATTTCCCTTTATAAATTAAGCAGGATAACCATACGGCGTGCGATTGACGAGCTTGAAAGAGAAGGATATCTCGAAAAGACGCGCGGCAAAGGCACAAAGGTTTTGCTAAGAAAACCGCTTAGGGACAATAACGCGCTGTACAGTTTTTCAGAGATGGCGACAATGAACGGAAATCGCATAAGTTATGTGGTTATATTCGCTGGCAAATGCCGCGCAACATCGGAAGTGGCCGATGCGCTAGGGATTTCCGCTGTTGCGGAAGTCTTCAGGTTACAGCGACTTATCCTGTTTAACGAGCGCATCGCTGGCCTTACAACGGCGATTATGCCGTATAAAGAGGAATTGAGGCAGGTATTCGAGGAATTTGACGGAACGACATCACTGTACGCGAAGATAGAAAAATCCAATGTCATTATAGATTGGGCAGAGGAGGTTCTTGAGGTTGTCATTCCACCGAACGAGGTTAGAAAAGCGACATATATAAAAAAAAATGAGCCTATGGTTTACAGTGAACACAGGTCGTATGACAGGAACGACAAGATAGTGACGGTTACATATTCATACTTTATTTACAATACGTTTAAATGCTCGTTTAAGGCTAAGAGAGGATGGACTCGATGAAGTATTATGACTTCCACTCACATCTCGGAACTACAAGTTCGGGGGAAGCAAACGACTCTGACATGCTTGTGGAGCAACTTAGAGCCTATGGTGTGGAAAAGGTGGGAATCAGCAACCTGACAATGTTGACGATGGAGGAGCGTAACGATCTCATTTACGACGCGAAACTGAAATACCCTGATTTTATTAGGGCATACATGTATGTGAGTCTAAATCACTCAGGCATATACGATGAGATAGACAAGCGTCTCGGTGACCAAAAATTCGACGGCTGCAAGATCGTAACATCGCGCGACGGGATACGTGGGGACAACTGCGCGGCAATTTTCAAGGTTCTGCCGTACATAGAAAAATACGGCAAGGTAGTCCAGGTATTTGCGGGGGCTAATCCGTATTGTACGCCATTTGTATGGGCAGATCTGGCAGAAAAAAGGCCTAAACTGAAGCTCTGCTTCACTCACATCGCTTGCAGGGAATACGGTTTTACTCTCGTCAATCTTGTAAAAAATCTTCCAAACGTTGTTGTGGAAACGTCACAGCAGTTTGAGTATTTCATACTGAAAAAGGCGATTGACGAACTCGGCTCGGAGCGTATGCTCATGGGTACGGACTGGCCGTACAAGCCTACAAATACAGAGATAAGCAAATTCAGGCACCTCGGCTTGACTGACGACCAACTTGAGAACATATATTATAAAAACGCGGCGAGACTATGGGACGAGGAGCTATAATGAAAATTATCATTGCTTCTCACGAAAATTTGGCACAGAATATGCTCCAGACCGCCGAAATTTTTCTTGGCAAGACGGAGGATGTATCTGCGGTTGGACTTTACGAGGGTGACAGCCCGGAGGATTTTGAGGAGATGCTCCTCAAGCTTGTTGGCAAGGATGATGAACAGACACTGTTCCTCTGCGATATAAAATCGGGAACGCCGTTTAACTCGGCGTGCCGGTTTTCACACGGCAGGAAGAATATCAGCGTGTTGTATGGTATGAATCTTGCGATGGTTTTGGAGTGTATAACATCGCGTAGCGAAATGAACGTACACTCGCTCGCAGAGCGCATAGTTGGCATGATGTCCAAGACATACGGGGCGTTTAGGCATGATACACAATAAACGGCTTGCTTCTACAGATTTTCAGGAAATGAGAGGCGGAGACAGCAATGAAAATATTGGAAACGAGGATTGACGACCGGCTTATTCACGGGCAGATTGTCACAGCGTGGATTCAAGCGACAGGAGCTGACGCGATTATCGTTGCAGATGACAATGCGGCAGGAGACGCATTGTCGCAGTCGATATTGAAAATGGCTACTCCTGACAGTGTGCAGCTTATCATAAAATCCTTGTCCGATGCGGCAGAACTTATCAAAAAAGATAAGTCTGAAGTTGGCGTTTTGCTTATCGTGAGCAACGCCTCTGGCGCCAGAAAACTGTTGGAGTCAGATGTCAAACTCGAAAAAATCACGCTGGGAAACATCACGAACAAGAAGTCGGGGCAAGAGCGGAAAATGGTCCTCAAATTCATCTTTGCATCAGAAGATGACGCGGAAAATCTACGGGCCATATCAAACATGGGTGTTATTATCACGGCGCAGACCGTTCCAAACGACAAGGCGTATGATGTCATGGAGATTATGAAAAAAGCAGGATTTTATAAATAATAAATAAATTTTATATCTGGAGAGGAGCCTGTGCATGAACTACTTGTTTATTAGCATTGCGTGCGGTTTGCTCGCTTGGATCGCGCAGATGGATCGCCTCATGGTTCATATGTTTATCTATCGCCCTATAATTTTGGGTCCGATCACCGGTCTAATTCTCGGCGATGTTTCGACAGGACTTGAGATGGGTGTCACGATTGAAATCATGTTTCTGGCCACTGTTTTCGTCGGTACAGCGATTCCATGTGATGAGGTTATGAGTACGATAATCAGCACGGCGTTTGCTGTTGCTGCAGGCGGAGATACGTCGATAGGAATAGCGGCTGCCCTCCCTCTCTCTGTAATAGGGCAGATTATAAGGTACATACGTAGCTCCACATATCATTTATGGACAAATATGCAAATGGAAAAGGCTGTAGCGCGAGGAGATTTAAAGGGCATGTATTTTTGGCACATCGTCATGCCGCTCATTATCAATTTGATAGTTTTCAGTGTTCCGACCTTCATCGCAGTATACGTAAGCGCTGACATTGTTCAGGCTCTCATCAACGTCATACCTGAGAAGCTTATCGACGGAATAGGCGTAGGCGCCGGAATGATAGGCGCGGTAGGACTCGCGATGCTGCTCAAATCGATAAATGTCAAAGACGCTTGGCCGTATCTGCTTATCGGTTTCTTCCTGTCTGCATTCCTCAACGTCAACATGATAGGCATAAGCATTATAGCTGTAGCCATAATCGCAATATCCATATACTCGAACCAGAAGAACGAAAAATCCAAAAACAGAATAGCATTAGACTAAGGAGGTGCGAAATAGTGGAACAGAAAGAGACGGCAGTCAAGCGGATCACCAGAAAAGACCTTTGGAAATGTTTTTGGAGTCAAATGTTCTTTGAACTCGGCAACGGCGCATTGAAGGAAGAGGCCCCCGGTTTCGTTACTTCCATGGTTCCCATAATAGAAAAAGTCTACGATAGCAAGGAGGATAAAATAGAAGCATATAAGCGTCACACGGAATATTACCTTTCAGAGGGGCGCGCGGCTGGCCTGAACGTAGGTATCGCCGCAGCCATGGAAGAACGGCTTGCTCTGCAAAGGGATATTGAGCCAGAGAGTATCAACGCAGTAAAGTCGGCGCTTATGGGACCACTTGCAGCGCTCGGAGACAGCATAATTCACGGCACATTCAGGCCACTGTTCGCAGGGATCGCCTGCTCCCTTGTCATCGCGAGCGGTTATAAGAGCGTATTCGGACCAATTATGTTCGTAGTTATCATGACTGCCATAGGGTTTCTCGTGAGATACTACGGTACATTCCTCGGCTACTCAAAGGGTACCGAAATAATTGACGCCATTCAGAACAGCGGGCTTGTCCGTAATATGACTCATTTAGCTGGAACAGCGGCGTATTTGTTGGTAGGAGGCTTTTCGGTAGGGCTAGTGACGGTGAAAATACCGTGGGAGTTCAAGTTTGAAGAGACAGTTGTTTCATTTCAGTCCATGCTCGATGGCCTCTGTCCGGGACTTCTTTCAATGTTGCTCATTGGACTCATGTACTTCCTCATGACAAAGAAGAAGATAAGCCCAACGTTCCTGTTGTTCGCGTGCCTCGCGTTAGGAATCATAGGCAAATATGCGGGCTTCCTCGGATGACAATCGTTCTTAATGATTAAGGATAGCACTTATGCCTATTATTGATTTTCATTCGCATATCATTAGGGATCGCGAGACGAAGGAATATTGCACGGAAGCCCTTCTGCGCGATATGGGCGATAATGCTATCGATATAAGAATGATCGCTGCGATGGAGGGAAAATCAATCTCCCATCAGAATTTCTTCGTTTCGCATCTCGCTGCTGAACATCCTCAAATGCTCATACCATGCGCTGCCATAAATCCCAAGGAGGACAACGGCGTTGAGGAAATGCTGAGAGTAGCGGAGGAGGGAAACTTTAAGGCGATCGAGCTTGACTCGCTTGAACATGGATACCTGCCGGAAACGTGCGATGCCCTTGACGAAATTTTCGACATTTGTCATGAGGCAGGTTTGGTCGTGTGTGCGTTTACGGGCTGGGGTCCTAGGACAGCGCCTATGCAGTGGGCTTATTATGCGAAACGTCATCCCAAAGTGCCGCTTGTGTTGCTGCATATGGGCGGATACGATTTCGGTTACAACTGCATAGAAGTGGCGAAAAAATTTCCGAACATATATGTCGAGACATCGGACGTATACGAATTGCCTATAATGCACATCGCGTTGCGGGAAATACCACACGAGAAGATCCTTTTCGGTTCGCAATACCCAGAGAAAATAACGGCATGCTCAAAGGACTTCTTCGACATGTTTGACCTCAGTGACGAGGATAGAGAGCTTTTCTTTTGGAAAAACGCCGCGAGACTTCTTAAGATAGAAGGCTTGAACGGGATTTAACGCACTTTGAGCAAAGGGAGGACATTATGAGTGCTCTGATGTTTGACAAAATACTTGGCTGCCTCATAGCGGCAGGTGTTGGTGACGCGATGGGAGCCCCCTCAGAGGGCATGTGCAAGAGTGAGATTGTTGAAGCGTATGGCGGGAGAATTGAGGGGTTTGTTGACGGTAAGGACAACGAGTACTCATACGGAAACCATATCGGCGAGATAACAGACGATGCCTCTCAGATGTACGAAATGGCAAAGGCCGTCGCTGATTGCGGCGGACATCTCACAGTGGAAGCCGCCGCTGCCGCTCTAGTTACTTGGAGCGAGTCGTACCCAAAATACTACCCGCGCAACGCAGGCCTTACGACGTCAAAGGTCATTAATGCTTTGCGTGGAGGCGGAAACCCGTATGAGCTTGGCAAGCTCGGGAAAATGGTTGGGCGAGGGACGACGAACGGCGCTGCGATGCGCGTTGCCGCAGCAGGGTTGTGTAAACCAGGCGATTATGAGCTAGCGATAGAAAACGCCGTGAATATGTGCCGTCCATCTCACGCTACTCAGCACGCCTTTTCCGGCGCTTGCGCAATAGCTTGCGGTATAAGCGAGGCTCTTATCAGTACGGCTACGACCGTCTCAATCGTAAAGGCATGCGTCTATGGAGCGAGGAGAGGAGAGGAGATAGGGCTAAAAACCGCTAGGAAGGCATCTGGGATACGCGTTATTAACAACATAGGCTCTGCTATCCAGGCGGCTCTTTTGAGCGCTGATATGGTTGATGCGGAGGACAGCATAGATGCCGTCACTGGCAGCGACGGCTCGATTCAGTCATCAGTAGCCGCCGTGTTGGGTCTGTTTTTAGCGGCTGACGGCGATATTCGTAAGACGATTTTAAGCTGCGCGAACCTCGGCGGCGATTCCGACACGAACGCTTGTATAGCTGGAATGCTGTGCGGAGCGTTCAAGGGTTGCGGTACAATTCCTGAAGACTGGATCGGACAGTTTAAAGAGGCAAACCCAATGATAGACTTTGAAAGTGTTGCGGCAAGGCTGTGTGCAATCACAGAGACGTAAAACACTTGTATAAAATCTTCATGACTATCAAGTTTGTTTCAAGAGGACGCGAAGGCTTTTCAGCTCACTACGCGAACCGTGCCGCGCAAAGCCGCCACAAAACGGCGTCTGCCGCTCGTTCGACTTCCTGTCGGACGCCGGTTCGCTACGTTCGCTCGAAAAACCCTCTTACAGGCACATCAACGGCGCGCTCAGTCTCTCTCGCCAGGTATCGCGTCAGCCAGCTTCACGAGACTCAAGAACTCAGCGCGGTAGGGATCTCTGCCTCTCGCGGCGTCGGCCCACGACTCAATCTGACGCCACGTTGTCTCATTCAAGCTGGGGTTGCCCCTCAGTTTCTGGCCGAACGCCGCCACGGAGGCAAAGAAGCGCAGACCCTCCCCAGCCGCCTCGAAACGGCTCGCCGACTTTTCCTTTAAGATCGGCAGTTCGGCGAGCGAGCTCTTTTTGCCGTCCGGCTCTTTCCAGCGGAACTTCAGATACGCGATCTCTCCTGCCTTGTCCGCCTGAGACGAGATTTCCCGGTAGCGGCTTTGCGTCGCTTTGTCGCCGCTCGCCAGCGTCAGCTCGTACATGACAGTGACGCGGCGCCCAGCGCCTACGTCGCCGGCATCGACGGCATCGTCGCTGAAATCCTCGTTTCTGAGCTGCCGCTTCTCGTAACCTATCTGCCTGTACATGGCGACGTTGGCCGGGTTGAACTCTATCTGCGCCTTCACGTCCTTCGCGACCGTCACGAGAGTGGAAGCCATCTCCTCGTCCAACACCTTGCGGGCCTCCGCCATGCTGTCCACGTAGCTGTAGTTCCCGTTGCCGACACTCGAGATGCGGGTCATCATCTCGTCGTTGAGGTTGTCCGTCCCGAACCCGAATACGGACAGGGTGACCCCGCTCTCCCTCTCCTTCGTGACCATAGCCTCGAGTTCCCCCGAACCTGAAACGCCGACGTTGAAGTCGCCGTCCGTGCAAAGTAGAATCCTGTTCACCCCGCCTTTTATAAACGCCTTCCTGGCCTGTTCATATGCCAGCGTCAAACCAGCGGCGCCGGCGGTACTCCCTCCCGCGCCGAGACTGTCTATTGCGGCGATGATTTTAGCCCTCTCTCTCCCCTGCGTCGCGGGGAGCGCGACCTGCGTGGAGCCGGCATACGTGACAATGGAGATGCTGTCCCGCTGGCGGAGTTTGCCGGCGAGCATCTTAAGCGCGGATTTCACAAGGGGCAGCCTCTCAGGGGGACTCATCGAGCCGGAGACGTCCACGAGGAAAACGAGGTTCGCTGGCGGGGCTGCGGAGTAATCCAAGCCACGGGCGGCAAGAGACAGCCACAGGAGGGTCTTGTCCCCGTCCCACGGACAGGGCGCAAGCTCGTAGGCGATGTAAAAGGGCGAATTTTCGAGATGATCCGGTTTTTTATCGCCCGCCGCCGGAGGGAAGTAGTTGACCAGCTCCTCCACCCGCACGGCATCTGCCGGAGGCAGCGAGCCGCCGTTCAAAAACCTCCTGACGTTTGAGTAGCTAGTGGTGTTGACGTCAAGCCCGAACGTGGCTACCGAGTCAGTCTCGACCTGCTTCACGGGGTTGTCTGAATACGAACCGTAACGGGCCGTGTCCTGTGCCGGCATGGGCCGTGAATACGCGTAACCACTGGCTCCAGGTTTCGGAGCCCCTGCAGCGCCGAGCACATATCCAGGAATGTTTCTCACAGTTCCTGGCGCAGACATCGACATTGGCCCTGCGTATGAGTCATCCGGGTAATAGCTTATGACGCCGCTAGAAGACAACTGGCGTATCGCGTCATAGACCCAGTGCTCACCAGGGACCAGATCCATGGACCTCGAAAGGCCCGCGTCGGGCGAAGTTACCATTTCTATGTCGGCGACGTCAGTGAAGGAGGCCAGGAACAGCTTGAGGTTCACGCCCAGATACTCCAGATCGTCCCAAAACTCGAGCGCAATTTTTTTAGCCAGGGCAAGGTCATCGGCGCTCGCCTTCTCTGGGTCTATTCTGGCAAAAGAACGCGCGATTGTCAGAGCTATTTCATGCCGGGTATATGAACCCTGTCTCGCGCCATGCGAGGGAACCGCCGTGAAACACACCATTGAAAGGGAAATAAACAGGGCGATCACCGCGAACGACAAAATTTTCTTCATGCCATCGTCCTCCAGCCTTTTCAGGGATCAAATTTTTCCCGCTTACTCGATATAGTTGCGGACGTCGCTCTCGGGGAGGCCCATCGTGGCTGCTATCTCCTCGACGGACATGCCCAGCTCGGTAAATTTGATGGCGGCCTTGCGCTCCCTCTGGACGAGCCTGCGGTTCTCCTCCGCCAGATCGGACTTGTCCTTCGCCAGCTTCTGCGTGCGGGCGCCGCGCTTCCGCTCGGAGTACATGTCCATCAGGTCATCGATGTACGACATCCTCATACGCTCGTCCATCAGGAAGATCTGTTCCTGCTTCAAGGCGAGGCCGATGACCGGCTCAGCCTCGACCGCGTCAGGCATGATCTCGTCCTCCAGCCCCACGAAGAAACAGAGCCACCTTTCCAGCTTGCTCTTCATCTTCCTGCCGGGTTTTCTGAGTTCACGTATGAATTTCGGCAGCTCTATGAAAATAATCTTGAGGTCGTCAGTCAATACCCTGCTGCTGCCGTCGTTGCGGATGGAATAGGTGTTGCAAAAGTTCTTTTCGAGCTTCAGCATGTCGAAGCCCAGGATGTTGACGCTCACGGTCTTGTCTATGTCCTTGAAGAGGTCGCCGGACTCGAGCTGGTTTGTGTGAACCAGCGACCAATAGTATACAGCCCTGCTCGCGTGTGCGGCGTCGTAGTTGAGCTGGATTTCGACGTTCATCTTAGACCCGTCGTCGATGGTTGCGTATACGTCGATCCTGCTCCCGCGGCCGCGGAGGCGCGCCGGCGACAGGTTCCTGTCGAGCAGTTCCACGCCGGTGAACTCCCTGTGCCCTTCCGGGAAGATCACGGCGTTCAGGAAATCGCGGCAGATCTCCTCGCTCTCGGGACGGGCCAAGAGGAACTTCACGATACTGTCCAGGAGACGGAAAAGACGCCCCTGTTTCAGCCGCTCGATCGCGTCGTCCCTCGTTTTCGGAATCAGTTCGTCGAGTTCCGGAGAATATGATTCCTCAAGATATTCATCGTCGATTGATTCGTTCATCGGCTCACATCCCTTCTTTAAAAGTAATTATAACAGAGAAACGGCTGATACCAATTTGAAATCATGGGCTTTAAATTTAAAGTTTAATTTTAATGGCACCGTTGATGCGCCATAATAACCTAATGAAGTAAGGCTTTAAACCACATTATCACTTCGTTTCACTTTTCGTCAAAGTTTCGTTCATGCTGCCTGTCCGGTAACCCAGCAGGTCGAGCGACACGTAAGTAAAGCCTATATCACGAAATTCCCGGTGAACCCGCTCGCGTGTCCCTTGTTCCATAAGCGTGTTGAAACCGTCCTCGTCCGTCTCGATGCGGGCGATTGTCCCGTGGTGGCGGACCCTGACCTGGCGCAGCCCCATGTCGAGCAGGAACTGCTCCGCGCGGTCGACCATACCCAGCCGCTCGGACGTGATGGTCTCGCCGTAGGGAAAGCGCGAGGAAAGGCAGGCGAAGGGCTGCTTGTCCCATGTCGGCAGGCCGAGTTCCCTAGACAGCTCGCGTATCTCGCTCTTGTAAAGCCCGACGTGCCGGAGCGGGCTCTTGACCCCTTGCTCGCGGACAGCGGCCAGCCCGGGCCGGTAATCCCCGCTGTCGTCCATGTTAGAGCCTTCCGCCACGTGCCTGACGCCGTTCTCACGGGCGATGCCCCATATTTTCTCGAACAGCTCGCTTTTACAGAGGTAACACCTGTTCTCAGGGTTTTGAGAGAAACCGTCTATCTCCAGCTCTTCCGAGTCGCAGACGAAGTGAGAGACGCCTTCGTTCTCACAAAAAGCCCTCGCCTCGTTCAATTCACGCTCCGGGAACGAGCAGGAGCGGGCGGTAACGGCTATGGCATCGTCGCCAAGCACGTCGTGGGCGGTTTTGAGGAGGAAGGTGGAATCGACGCCGCCGGAAAACGCCACGGCCACGCTCCCCAGCTCGGCCAGGTATCGTTTGAGATCCTCGTACTTGTTCATCGGAGCGCTCCCTTCAGGCTGTAATACTAATTTGAAATCAAACGGGCATAATGGCTTCTCTTTCCCTCTTCACATCGCCTCTGTCGACGGCTATCCCGTACCCCGCGCCGGTAACACGGCGATCCAGGCAAAATCTGCACTCAGCGGCCTCTTCGCCCGTGCATATTTTATCCTCGTACAGCTCGTACAGCTTCCTGACGCCCACCGGGGAGAGGTTCGGCATGACTACGTTCGCCCCGTGCGCAAGGCCCTGCTCCCTTCCGTCCGGGGCGATCGTCCCCAGGGCCGTCGTAGCAGGTATCAGCGCGTATGGGAACATCAGCCTTATGACGCTCAAGACCCTGAGCGAGAGTTCGAGGCTTCCGCTCGGGAAGTCACGAAACGGCGTCCCGCCGTGCGTGATGTAAGGCCCGATCCCTATCATATCGGGGCGGAGTTCCTGGAGGAAGCGTATATCGGAAACGATGTTCGATATGGTCTGGTAGGGCGATCCGACCATGAACCCCGCGCCGACCTGATATCCGATTTCCTTTAAATTCCAGAGGCACTCCTTGCGGTTTCTGAGGCTCATCGACTCCGGATGCAGACGGCGGTAATGCCCTTCGTCGGCGGTCTCGTGGCGCAGCAGGTAGCGGTCCGCGCCCGAGTCGAAGAGCGCCTGGTAGCTCTCGCGCGGCCTCTCCCCCAGAGAGAGCGTGACAGCGCAGTCGCTGAACATATCCTTTATCCGCGACACTATCCCGCACATCAGGCCGTCGTCATAATAAGGATCCTCGCCGCCCTGGAGGACGAAGGTGCGGAAGCCCAGCCCGTAGCCCTCCTCACAGCAGGAAAGTATCTGCTCGCTGCTCAGCCTGTAGCGCTTGACGGTGCTGTTGCCGTGCCGTATGCCGCAGTAGAGGCAGTCATTCTTGCAGTAGTTGGAGAACTCGATGAGGCCGCGTATGTAGACGTCCTTCCCGTAGACGCCACGCCGAACCATGTCGGCGCTCCGTGCCAGCTCCCCGTCGTATTCGTCCGTAGAAAGGAGCGATGCAAGTTCCCCGTCGCTCAGATCCCTCGTTTGAAGCAGTCTGTCGATCATGCCCTTCTCCTCAGTCGTCGTCCGTCGCAGATACCGTCCCGCCCCCCAAGACGACGTCCTCCCTGCCAGTCTCGTACAGGACAACCGCCTGCCCGGGCGCAGCCAGCCGCTGTGGCTCGTCGAACGTCACGACGACCCTGTCCTGGCTCGTCCACACGGCGGTCGCGAGACACTCCCTTTGGCGGTAGCGCGTCATCGCCCTGACCCTTAGGGGCGCGTCAGGGATTTCGCACGATATCGTGTTGAAATCCTCCGCGACGAGGGTCTTCGAGCAGAGCGATTCCTCCCCGCAGAGCGTTACGGTGTTGTCCAGGGGGTTCTTGCCCCGCACGAAGAACCTCTCAGGGCGGGCTATCCCCAGCCTGCGGCGCTGGCCGATTGTGTAGCGGATAAGCCCCTTGTGCCGTCCGATGGCTCTGCCAGATTCATCTATGAAGTCCCCTGGCTCGCTCTTCCTGCCCGTCCGCCTCTCGATGAAATCGGCGTAGCGCCCGTCAGGGACAAAGCATATATCCTGGCTCTCGGGCTTTTGCGCGTTTGCGAACCCGTACGCAGACGCGACCTCCCTGACCTCGCTCTTCCTCATGCCGCCAAGCGGGAACAGCGTCCGAGCGAGCTGCTCCTGGGTGAGCATGTACAGAACATAGCTCTGATCCTTCGCCTTGTCCAGGGCTTTTTTCAGTAGATACCTGCCGCTCTGCCCGTCCAAGCCGACCCCCGCGTAATGTCCCGTGGCTATAAAGTCGCACCCGGCTTGCCTCGCCGTCAGGAACAGCCTCTCGAACTTCAAAAAGCGGTTACAGTCGACGCAGGGGTTCGGCGTGCGCCCTAGCTCGTACTCCCGGACGAACTTGCCTATGACGCGTTCGTCGAAGTCGCGCGAGAAATTGAAGGTATAGTGCGGGATGCCGATCTTATCCGCCACCCGCCGCGCGTCGAGCGAACTGCTCAACGAACAACATACATCGTTGCTTTCGGCCCCGATGTCGTCGTTTTCGAAGAGCTTCATCGTCACTCCGATACACGCGTAACCCTGCTCACACAGCAAATGAGCGGCTACGGAACTGTCCACGCCTCCGCTCATTGCAATCATAACATTTCCCTTTGTCATTCGCCAGTTCTTTTTAACCTTTACGACACAGTGTTTTTAAGGGTTTAAATCTTTACCCGTTAAACCATAGCCATAAGCCAACGTTCCCTTGACGCCGGCCCTTCCGCGCCGACCTATTATATTATAACACCTGATTTTACGCGAACGCCTGTTCCAAATCCGCTATGATGTCCTTTATGTTCTCGGTGCCGATGGAGAGCCGGACCGTGTTCGGCTTTATGCCTTGGTCGAGCAGCTCCTCCGGGCTGAGCTGAGAGTGCGTCGTCGTCGCAGGGTGGATGACCAGCGACTTCAAATCGGCCACGTTCGCCAGAAGCGAGAATATCTCCAGGCGGTCGATGAAATCCTTGGCTTCCTTCTCACCGCCCTTGACCTCGAAGGTGAAGATCGAGCCAGCGCCGTTCGGGAAATATTTATTGTACAGCGCGTGGCTGGGATCGTCGGGGAGGGAGGGGTGGTGAAGCTCCTCGACCTTTGGATGCCCCTTCAGGTAGTCCAGAACTTTCAGCGTGTTCTCGATATGGCGCTCTACCCGGAGAGAGAGGGTCTCCACTCCTTGCAGCAAAAGGAACGCGTTGAACGGAGAGATAGCCGCGCCTGTGTCACGAAGCAGGATGGCGCGTATTTTCACGACGTAAGCGGCGGGGCCGACCGCCTTGGTAAAAGACAGGCCGTGGTAGCTCGGGTTCGGCTCTGTGATCGACGGGAACTTCCCGGAAGCCTCCCAGTCGAACTTGCCGCTGTCGACGATCACCCCGCCTAGCGTCGTGCCGTGGCCGCCTATGAATTTCGTGGCGGAGTGGACTATGATGTCCGCGCCGTATTCGATGGGGCGCAAAACGCACGGCGGCGTAAACGTGCTGTCCACGACGAGCGGGATCTTGTTCTTGTGGGCGAGCGCGGCGAGCTTTTCTATGTCCACTATGTTCGAGTGTGGGTTGCCCAAGGTCTCGATGAAGATCGCCTTCGTGTTTGGCCTGATAGCCCGCTCGAAAGCCCCTTCCTCGTCGGGATCCACGAACGTGGTGGTTATGCCGTAAAGGGGCAGCGTGTGCTCCAGCAGGTTGTAGGTGCCGCCGTATATGGTCTTCTCCGACACTATGTGATCCCCCGCCTGAGCGAGGTTCAGCAGCGCGTAAGTCACCGCCGCCGCGCCGGACGAAAGCGCCAAGGCTGCCACCCCGCCCTCCAGGGACGCCAGGCGCTTCTCCAGGACGTCCTGGGTCGAATTCGTCAGCCTGCCGTAAATATTGCCGGCGTCCGTCAGGCTAAAGCGGGCCGCCGCGTGCGCCGTGTCATGAAATACATACGACGTCGTCTGGTAAATGGGGACAGCACGTGCGTCTGACGCAGGATCAGGCGTTTCCTGCCCGATGTGGAGCTGCTTTGTCTCGAATGCCCAGGAATCGGTGTTTTTAGCGATTGCCATATGCTGACCCTCTTTTCATTATTCGGACGCGAAGAGCGGCGTCGAGAGGTAACGCTCGCCCGTATCCGGCAGAATTACCACGATATTCTTGCCCTCGTTTTCCGGGCGCTTCGCTAGCTGGGTCGCCGCCCACGCCGCAGCACCGGAGGAGATGCCCACTAGCACGCCCTCCGCCCTCGCAATCGCCCGGCCGGCCGCGAAGGCGTCTGCGTCCTGTACGGGGATTATCTCGTTATAGAGGGACGTGTCGAGCACGTCTGGGACGAACCCTGCGCCTATCCCCTGTATTTTGTGCGGGCCGCTCCTGCCCTCGGAGAGGACAGGGGAATTCGCCGGCTCGACGGCGACTATCCTGAGCGACGGGTTTTTCGACTTCAGGAAGCTGCCCGCCCCGGTCAGCGTCCCGCCCGTGCCTACCCCTGAAATGAACACGTCCACCTTGCCGTCCGCGTCATCCCATATCTCGGGGCCCGTCGTGGCGCGGTGGACGGCCGGGTTCGCGGGGTTGACGAACTGCCCGGGTATGAAGCTGTCAGGGGTCTCCTGCGCGAGCTCGTCCGCCTTCGCGATGGCGCCCTTCATCCCCTTCGTGCCCTCAGTGAGCACCAGCTCAGCTCCGTATGCCTTGAGCAGGTTCCGGCGCTCTATGCTCATCGTCTCCGGCATGGTCAGGATGATCCGGTAGCCGCGAGAGGCCGCGACCGCCGCGAGGCCGATGCCCGTGTTGCCGCTCGTCGGCTCTATTATCACAGAACCAGGCTTGAGCAGGCCCTTCTCCTCCGCGTCCTCTATCATCGCCTTCGCGATGCGGTCTTTGACGCTCCCGGCCGGATTGTAATACTCCAGTTTCGCCAATATCTTCGCCTTAAGGCCGTTCTGCGCCGCGTAGTTAGCCAGATCGAGAAGCGGCGTCCTTCCGATCAGGTCAGTCAATTTCGCGTATACTGCCACTGTTCACGCCCCCTACGTTGATTTTTTGGATCTGACGCCAAACAACGTCTGCCCGCGCGGGCATTTCGCCTCCTTCTAGATGGAATAATCGAAGCCTCCCAAGCTCTTGTCCCGTTCGGCGAGTTCATCCAGGGTGATCCCGTCGAGGTACTCGTTTATTACCCTGTCGAGCCCGGCCCACACGTGCAACGTCGAGCAATCCGCCCGCTTAGGACATCGGTTCGGCTCGTCCTCGACGCAGACGACCGGCGCAAGGCTTCCCTCTACGGCCCTCAGGATCCCTCCGACAGTGTAATCCTTGGCCGGCATGGCCAGGCGGTACCCGCCGTCCTTGCCCCTGGTGCTTCTCAGGAAGCCCGCTCTGTTCAGAAGCGGTATGATCTGTTCGAGATACTTGATCGTTATCTCCTGCCGCTTGGACACGTTCCTGAGCGATATGAATTCCCCCGTGTCGTGTACAGCCAAGTCGATCATCACGCGCAACGCATACCTTCCCTTTGTCGATATTTTCATGACCTTACCCCCGAATCCATTCTACTTTTATCATACATATTTAGTAGGTAAATGTCAAGGGTGTAATTTTACACCCCTGCCAGTGGCGTGGCAGCGAAATGTTTCAGCTTTTACCCTTCAGCCCCCTGGCCGTAAAGAGGCTCATGCCCCTGGATCTTTGCAGCCGCGCCGTCACGTCCGCGACGAACCATAAAAAGATCCACAGGCCGCGCAAGGAGGCGCTTATCGTTATTCCGAGCCAGATGCCGTCAGTGCCGAGAGCCCCCCGTGCCAGGGCGTAGGCGACGGGGATGCGTAGGGCGTTGCACGAAACGCTCACGGCCGACGGCGGGAGCGTCCGGCCGAAGCCCCTGAAAACGCCGGACGAGACGGCTTCCAGGCAGCCGAATATCTGGCAGACGGCCATGATCCTCAAAAATGACCTGCCCATATCGAGGAGGGCCATGTCCGGGAGGAAGAACCAGAAGAGCGCCCCTCCGGCCCCGACGAGCAGTACGCTCACCACAGTACCCCAGACGCAGGCCCAGGCGAGCGCTATGCGGCAGCAGCCCCTTATCCGTTCCCACGCCCCGGCGCCGTAGTTCTGCCCCACGAAAGCGGTGACGGCAGTGGAGATGCCGATGCCGACGAGCCAGCTCAGCGACTCGATCTGGGTGCCGACGCGGTAGACCGCTATAGCGCCCGCGCCGAAGCCCGCGACGAACCTGGACACGACTAGCGTGAAAAACGTGAAGAGGACGCTCTCCGCAGCTATCGGGAAACTCCAGCGCAAGATGTCTGCGAAGTACCGGGCCTCCGGCCTCATGACGAAGCAAAAGCGCGCGAACGGGCGATCCTTCTTCAGCGTCAGTGCGGCGAGCGCCAGACCCGCAGCCACCGCCTGGGCAATGACGGTCGCTATCGCAGCGCCCTCGACGCCCATTCCGAGCGTAAAAATGAAGACAGGGTCAAGGACGGCGTTAGCCACGAGTCCGACGGAGTTTATCAAAAACGGCACCCGCGAGTTGCCGGAACCGTTGAAGATGCCGGCGATCACGGCGCTCATAAAGACGACAGGCATACCGAGGGCCACTATTAAAAGATAGTTCTGTGCGCTCTTTGTGACCAGGGCGTCCTCCAGCCGGAAGAAGCCGATCATGGGCCGTGCGAATACGATACAGGCCGCCGCGAAGACCAAGCCGCAGAGCGTGCCGATGTACATCGAAAATACGGCGAACTTCCGGGCCGACTCCTCGTCGCGTCTGCCAAAATTCTGGGCGACGCCGATTTCCGCGCCCATCCTGCCTATCAGCATGACCCCGTTAGAGAGCCACATGTACATGCCAGCCATGCCAGACGCCGCTACGGCCTGGCGCCCGACCATGCCCAGCAGGAACACGTCAACCATATTATAGCTCATCAGCATGAGCTGTGTGCCTATTATAGGAAGCGCTACAAGGATCAGCTTGTCGGAGATCCCGCCTCGCGTGAGGTCGTATTTACCGTCGGTCATGCCGCTCCTCTCAGCGTTTCCCGCAGCGCGCGTCACACCTGGCCTGAGATGGCCGTCCGCCCCCGGCGAAAGCGAAAGATATAAGAATCGCTGACGACTGAATGCCCTTTGCGCTAAGTCGTTCAGGAGAATTAATCAGCGTTCCCTTATGGTCAGTGGTTCCCATTATACATCAATGCGGGCTTGCGCGATGAAGTTGCGCTCCTTCGGCCCTTGAAGGATAATGAAACAAATGGTATTTTAGCGCTGACGCCGTTTGAAAATGTAACCGAAGGACGGCATAAATATGGTAATTTCTGGAGGTTGCAAATGGCAGGCAGGGGATTGATCCGTTATTGCGCAGTGTTGGCTTCGTCGTCGTTGCTGTGGCTTTTCGCTTATTTTATGAATAATTTTTATGAGGCGGCCAGGCTGGACGTAGCCGTGCCCAGGATATCCATTTTGATCAGCTTTTTCAACTGGCTCGCTTACTTTTCGCTGTCCGCCGCCGCCCTCATCCCATCCGTCATAATGCGCTACTTTGTCCCTGGCAGGGAGATGGAGGCGGAGTGGGCTGTTTTAGGCGCTTTCGTGAACGGCGGCACCGTGATCATGGCTATGGCCCTCCCCTGGCGGCTCGTCACCGACGGGATCGGCAGCGGCCTCGCGTATTACCTGATCTCCTGCCTTTTGAAAATCATCGTGGCCGGGATGATCATCCTTTGCGGTTACTGGATCGTCACGCAACCGGACAGCGGCGACGCAAGGGAGGGCTTCGCGCCGCCCTTGGACAATGCCGCAAAGTGTATGCTGTGCCTGAAAGATTTCATCGACCTGGCGAAGACGAGGCTCAGCCCGCAAACTGACGCGGAGAAGCTCTGGCAGACCGTTTTCTCGTATATCAAAAACGACGCGCTCATCACCGACGCCGTAAACAAAGGGATGCCGATCGACTCCATCGTGATGAACGCGGTCGGGGCGGTCGCCTACAAGCTGATAGAGAGCGGCCTCTTCCACAGCTCCAAGGGGGTGCTGTCGCCAGAAGGCCATTACATAGCCCTGGTGTGGAAGCTGGCAGCCGACGAACTCATAAACCGCTCCTACAACACCAGGGAGGACATGGAAAGAGGGCTTGCCGCGCTGACGGAAACGATCGCGCGCACCGGCTGAGGCGTGCGCTGCATATCCAAATATGACTTTATTGTCATATATATAAACTCCTTGCGAGAAAGGCATTTTTAATGTTGACTGTTTCGGACAATCACACTATAGTTGAATGAAGGGTCGTTTTTACAGGCCGCCCTTTTATGTGACGTTTTGTCTGATGACGGTTCCGTGTTGTGTGTTTTTTGTCATTCGAGCATCTGGCAAGAAATCGGTTAATTTGCTTGTGAAATTTTGCGCGAGAATATTGACAACGTGGGATTATGTAGTAAACTATCCCCTAGTTAGAGACATCAAACTTAACGGCGCGATGTCAGAGGAGCCAAGATGGATCTAACCGCCAGGGTCGAGGACTACCTTGAGGCCATACTGGGAATTGAGATGACCGGCGAGATAGCTACCGTAACGCAGATCGCCACTAATTTAGGCGTCACCAAGGCTACTGTTACTGCCGCTCTCAAGAGGCTGGAGTCTGAGGGGTTCTTGGAGCACGAGAGGTACGGCGACGTAGTTCTCACAGACCTAGGGCGCAAAAGGGCGCTCACCGTTTACCGGAGGCACGAGTTCCTGTCTGACTTCTTTGTGAGGATACTCGGCTTCACGCGAGAACGGGCGCAGAAAGTGTCCTGCGCGATGGAGCACGAGATCGACGAGCAGACCGAGCGCAGGCTGGCCGCCTTTACCGACGCGCTGGCTCATGCGGAACGCGAGAAAGAAGAATGGCTGAAGAGACTGCAGGAGACGCTTGATTTTCCGAAGGCCCTTCCGTTGCCGCTCTGTATGATGCCAGACGGTTCCGGGGGTGCGATAGCGCGCCTGACGGCACAGTATGAATTGCGCAGGAGGCTCAACTCGGCTGGTTTTGTCCCGGACGCCTTCATAAGCGGCATAAAAAAGCTCGACGGCGCCCCAGGAGGGCTCTTCACGTTCACGATGAACGAGATCCAGCTCCGGATCGGCATCACGGAGGCGTCCGCGATTTGGCTCTATCAGCCTGACGCCGCATGATCAGAAATATGATTTATAGTTAGGAACCTGAAGGGTAAAGATTTATAATTATCGTTGCATCCGCTTCTAAACGGCAAAGTGTTGTTTTCGCTGATTGGTTGGCGTTTCATTAAGATTTTATTATGGCTTGAGTCAAGTTAGTAATGCCAAACTAAGATGCTATGTAATGCCGTGCCTTCGGGCTGTGGCTTTGCGTCATGAAAGGCTTGGGCGACTTGGGAGCCCTGCCGATTCCTCCCATTCTTCCTCGTATTAACGCCGAAGGGACCGCGAACCCTTCGGCGTTAAATTTTTGACTCCAAGCCGGCTCGAATATTACGAGCCGGCGTTTAGGAAGGCGGATGCCATAAGGGTTCAAATCTTCATCCATTAGGCAAATGACGATAAATCAATCTTTTCTTAAGAATCGGTATTACAAAAACAGCTCCTTTGCCAGGAGCATAAATAATCTCATCGATTGGCTTGTATACGAGACTCTTAAAAGAGGAAAAAGGAATTTACACGGCGTTTTACCCAGCGAAAGAAATCGCTGTAAAATTTTCGTTGCGAACCGCTGTTTGATTCTCCGACAGACAGCAAGGGCGTACCTAGCATTAAGTTGTTTTGAATTTGCGTTTCTGTCCAACCAGTTCAGACTCCGTTGTCCGGCGGCGAAATGACAACCATCACGCGCCCGCATATGCGAGGCCCCCACTCTTCGGACAGATCCTCGTGGGTGACGTGTATTTTCTCCCCGTTCGAAGCCAGGAGGTCTTTCCCGTCCGGGGTGGCGTATATCTTTTTGATGCTCGCCCTCCCGTCGTAAATCACCATGGCAACGGAACCGGAAAACACGTCTTCAGCGGGGTTTATTATGACCGTACTCCCCTCTTTTATGCCGTAGCCTTCCATGCTGCGGCCTTCCGTTTTTACGGCGTAGGGCAGCATGTCCGGTCGCAGCGTGCCTACCTCTTTGAGGGTCGCGGCAACCGCGTCGCCGATGGCGTAACTGTCAAACACTTCGAAGCCGGCGCCGCAGCAGGCGGCGATGCTTGACATTGGCACGTATACTTTGTCCCCGAGCGCGTACAGGCCGCAGTCTAGCCTTTCCAGCCCGGCGTCGGCGAGCATCTCGATGTCTTTCCGTCCCCCGTCTTGGACGAGTGCCGGGCCGACGCCGCGCAAAAGCCACTCGCTCGAAAGCGCGGTCGTTTCGAGGAAGCCTTTCAAGAACTGGTACGACGGCTCCTTTTCTCCCCGCTCGATCTGGGCGAGGTAGCTCCTGTCAGCTTTAATGCTGTCCGCCAGCCGTTGCTGCGAAAGATTCATGGATACCCGGTATTCTCTGATGCGTTCGCCGACGCCGCCGATCTGCATCTTTCCCGTCGATGTTATTTGTATCACTCCTGTCTTGACATGACGCAAATAGCACCTATAATATCGATGCTATGATTACCAAAAAAAAATTGCAGATACAATTAATATCATTTTAACACAATTGCGCCTTTTGCGGGGGGTGGCGTTTTGCCTTTTGATTCGAGTTACACGGACTTCGACAAGCATAGGTATTCCGATTCACAGGATTTGCTGGCCGGGATAGCGCGGCGCATCGTCCGCGACCCGTTGGCGACGCACGTGATAAAGACGGCCACGCCGTCCGGCAAGACCCGTTATCTCGTCGTCGACAGGGCGAGAACGCCGGAGGAGGGCAGCCTCGTCATCGCCGTCACCGATTGCGGCCTCCGCCTCGGCCGGGTCAGACGGGCTGTTTCGATGAAACACATATGGGGAACGGTAACCTGGTTCCTGCAAGAAGGCTGAACCGTGCTGGCGCTATGCGACTGCAACAATTTTTTCGTCTCCTGCGAGCGGCTGTACCGCCCTGAGCTGCTGGGACGGCCCGTCGTCGTCCTCTCAAACAACGACGGCTGCATCGTCGCGAGGTCGAACGAGGTCAAGGCGATGGGCATAGCGATGGGACAGCCGTACTTCCAGGTGCAGGGGCTTCTCAGGCGGAAGGGCGTCGTCGTGTGTTCCGGCAACCTCGTCATGTACAAGGAAATATCCGAGAAGGTCATGAAGCTGCTGTCGCGCTTCACGGACAGGATGGAGGAATATTCCATAGACGAGGCTTTTCTCTGCCTCCCTGCCTCGGCGGGCGACCCGGCCAAATTCGCGGCCGCGATCCGCGAGAAGGTTGACAGATGGATCGGGATACCGATATCCGTAGGCCTGGCCTCCACCAAGACGCTCGCCAAGCTCGCCTCCGAGAAGGCCAAGAAAACTGAGTCCGGCATCCTGGAGATAACTGCGGGGAACGCGCGCGGGCTGCTCGAAGCGACGGAGATAGGGGATGTCTGGGGGATTGGGCGGAAGACGGCGGAACAGTTGAACAGGCACGGTGTTTTAAACGCCGCTCATTTCACGGACAGGGATCCTGCGTGGGTGAAAAAACGATTCACCGTCAGGGGCCTCATGACGCAGATCGAACTCAAAGGCCAGCCGTGCCTCCCGCTCGTCACGGAGGCCGCGCCGCCGAAGTCCATTCAGGTGTCCCGCACGTGGGGGAACGTCCTGGAGTCATTCGGCGACGTGAGCCTCGCGATGACCGACAACGTGTTGAAAGCCGCGCGCCAGCTCAGGCAAAACGGGCTTGCCGCCGGGGTGATATCGGTCTACATGCGCTACGGATACCGCCATCACGGCGAGTGCGGGTACCTGACCAGGGATCTCATTTTCCAAAGCCCTGTGTTGAGCGACTTCGAGCTATCATACGCGGCCCGTCTGCTGATCCAGGAAATCTTTCAGCCGGGCCGCAAGTACACGCAGGGCGGGGTGATCCTCTGCCGCTTCACCGACGCGCGGTTCCGCCAGCGCGAGCTGTTCGACGAAAAGTATTACAGGGAGCGCTCGAAGCTGGAGCGGTTCTCCCATGCCGTGGACGAGATAAACGGGCATTTCGGCGAACGCGTCATTTACCCTGCTTCCCTGGCCGTGAAGGAGAAGATATGGCGTCCGAACCGCAAGCACCTGTCGGAAAAATGGGAAGGCCTGGAAGTGCGTTCTTAGGATGTACCCGAATTCGCCGTTATTACAGACAATAAAATTCCATTAAGGCTGTTGCCTCGAAGAATCAAGTTTACGGAATGATCAAGGATTGCATATTTTGCAAGGCCGGTACCCTCGATCTAGCGCGTCCTCCCTGCTTTTTATTTCAACTTTGTTCTTTGCGCTCATTTTAAGCGCGGCGGAACATTGAGCTTTATGAAATATCTTGCTGTTCCCGTTCCCGACATAGCCGGATTCGGATATCTCGTTTTTCGCTTCCTTGGCTGGAATACCGCCCCACAGTCCTCTGTCCGATTCCCGCGCCTCTGTCTGATACGCCTTGAAGAAGTCGACATACCTGACGTTCGGGGGAAACGTCGCGAGCTGGGCGTACCCATCAAGGAGCAGCCGCGCGTTGAACATTTTTTCACGGATCTCCTTGTCTGTCCTGCCCGATGGCCTGGCCGTCCAGACGTATGCCAGTAGCCGCCCGTAACGGTCTCTTTGCTCTACGTCCCATTCAAGCCAGACGCTACGGCCTTCCAGGGACTCCTTCGTAAACGCCGACGCTTCCGGCCCATACGGCTGCACTCCTTTTGTCGGGTGCTTGGTTTCCGGTGTGTCTACGCCGATTAAACGGACTGATTCCTTCTTGCCGTTGTAGGCTATCTCCACGGTGTCCCCGTCGATGACGCGATTGACCCGCGCGCTGAAGAGATCGGTGGCGGCGGCCCTCAGTGAAAGAATCAGCAGGATCGTGATCGCTATCCAGAGAATTCTTTGTGATTTGACCATTTGGTATTTTGGCGTGTATTGAGTTTTCTAGCTCAACACAACCTAGCTCAAAGCAAACAGGCTCTAATTTATAGCCTGCAAGGCTTGCTTAATGGCATTAAGCGCTTGTTTCAAGATTTTTCTTGGGCAAGCTATATTCATTCTGACAAAAGATGCTCCATTCTCACCGAACTCATGTCCCTGGGTCAGTGCGACAGATGCTTTTTGGATAAAAAAATCCTCGATTTCATGCTGGGTTAGATTAAGCCCTCTGCAATCTATCCACAGCAAAAACGTACCTTCTCCATTTATGAGTTTCATTGCAGGAATATTCCGTTTGAGATAATCTTCTACAAATTTTCGATTGTCTTCAATATAACGAATAACCTGCGTGAGCCAGTCGTGCCCTTTTGTGTACGCAGCTTCCAATGCTATCGCGCCAAATAAGTTGTCCAACCGCGTTTGCGCAATATTCATGACCTCGTCATATCTGGCTTTGACTATAGGATTAGGGATTATAACAGTCCCCATCTGCAAACCTCCTAAATTGAAGGTTTTATTTGTTGAATAACACGCCATTGAATTATCAGCAAATTCCTTGTTGACGGAATAAAAAGGAATATGTTTGTAATCGCTAAAAACAATGTCACTATATATTTCGTCAGATATGACGAACGCGCCGTTTGATAAACACATCTCCCCGATTCTGGAAAGCTCCTCGAATCCCCACACCCGCCCGGTAGGATTGTTCGGGCTCGACAAGATCAGCATTTTAGTTCCTTTAAGCCTATGTTCGAGGTCGTCGAAATCAATTCTATAGCCTTCATCCGTGCATATCATGGGATTGACTGAAAGTTCTCTGCCATTTTTCTTAACCACATCAAAAAGAGGGCCATAGTTAGGAGACTGGAGTACGATTTTTTCTCCTCTCTTCGTCATCAGGTGTACCATTGTGTTTATTGCGTAGATGACCCCAGGCGGAGAAAAAGAAATCCACTCTTTTTTTAAATCAACCGCATGTCGACTCTTGAACCACCCAATTATAGCCTCGACATACCCTTTTGTTCGCATGGTATAGCCCAAGATCGGATGTTCCATTCTCTCTCGGATGGCTTCCAAGATAGGGGCTGCGCAGGGGAAATCCATATCAGCGACCCAAAGCGGTATAACGCCATCTTTACCGAAATTCGAGAAAGTATCGTCCCATTTGTACGAATCAGTGTTTTTTCTGTCAATAAGTCTATTAAAATTATAGCGCATTTCGCTCAAGCACCTGCGTTACGCCACTAAAGCGGTTATGACCCACAGAATTATTGAAATAGCGCCTATTAAAATGGCATAAGGAAGCTGCGTTCGAACATGATCCATATGGTCGCATGCTGCGCCAAGCGAAGAAAGCACCGTGGTGTCTGATACCGGTGAACAATGGTCGCCAAACAAGCCGCCGCTGACAACAGCGCCGACTGCTGCATACATCAGAGTCCCTAGGTTCCCATCGGTAAAAGAATAAGCCATTGGTATGGCAATGGGGACACATATAGCGTAAGTACCCCATGAAGTTCCTGTGAAAAACGAGATGACAGCGCCCATTACGAACGTCATGGCGAGAAACAATGAAGGCGTCATCCAGCCTTCGGTTATAGACAGAATGAAATCCGCAGCTCCCATATTTTTCGTGATGGTATTGATGCAGTATGCCAGAGCCAGAATAAGCGTAGCTGACAGGACGCTCTTAATGCCGCCGACCGCAGTTCCCACCATATCTCCGACATTGGAGAAAACCTTCCTTAACGAAAGCTCAATTAATAGATATAAGTCGGCGTATATGAAACACTCTAAAATTTTCACGCTGCCTTTAGTAAGATAAGAGTAAACTGCAATCGCTACCAAAATTAACACAGGGATACCGAAATCTAGCACGATATTGGGTTCGACACTTGATTTTCCCCTCTGTTGCAACTCATCAAGCTCCGTTCCGATCAGCGGTATCGCTCCGTCCGCAATGACTTTTCCGGTATCCTTCGCTCGCTTTTCAGCAATCCGCATCGGGCCAAAATCCGGAATAATTTCTAACGCATTTAATAGCACGAACAGAACCATTAAAATAGCGTAAAAATTAAACGGGACTGATTTGATATATACCGCGACGCCCTGATCAACTGAAGTCACCGCTCCTCCTAAATCCGCTATTAAACCGGCCACATACGCACCCCATGCCATAAACGGCACGATGGTGCAAATGGGAGCGCACGTCGAATCCAATATAAAAGAAAGTTTTTCGCGGGAAATTTTCTTTTCATCGGTCAGCGGACGCATTACGATACCGCGAATTAGCGGACTCATGTAGTCATCTACCGTAAAGAGCCCAATAAGCCACGTAGTAAATTTAACTCCTCGCTTAGATTTTATCTTGCCTGAGATTAATTTGACGAATGCATCTACAACTCCGGCTCTAACAAAAAAGGCGATCATTATACCGATGGAGATTTGTATTGACAGTATCCAAATGAAGTCTTCATTGCCCAAAGCTTCCTGGGTCAGTGTCGCTAGGCCAGATGCCGGGCTCATGCCCAGTATCAAGACGCCGGATAAGCAACCTATAAAAAGCGCAAAGATCGCATCTTTTTTCCAAAACGCAAGAAAGAGCGTAATAGCAAGAGGGACAAGAGATAGTATCCCGTGGTCTGCAGCTTCAGGCATTTTTATTTTCTCCTCCTTATATTTTGTTTATCGGAACCACATTAATCCGCTAGTTATGGGATAACTTTAAATCGGCTTTTCATGCAAAAAAGACTTCATGAATTTATCCCCCATATTTTATAAGATATTGCGCTGTGTGCGATATTATAACATGTCAAATGTCCAAAGTTATCGTTTTGTGGTTTCTGGTTGTTATCGGCATCGTTAAAGTGCATCATTTAAAATCCTGAATTTACGTGCCGAGCGCCGCGAGGGGTTAATTCAACTCCATCCGTTATCCTCCATCGAAAGCCACTTCTCATAGCCTTTGGCAAACTCACGCCACATATTAAGCTCTGACCCGTAACCCCTCACAGCACCGAATCAAGCCCGTCAATCAGATAGCGCCTGACTGCCCTGCCGCAGACGACCCTGCCGCCCTTATGCGCTCTCTGCGTCGCCGTGCGTCACTCGTTTACCCTATTGCTCCTCCGCAGCTTTTTGATATGTCCTGAGCGCGTCAACAAGGGCATCCTCGTGGTCGTAGATTTCTTCTAATGAATTTAATTTGACGCGTGTCTCTGTTTTTTTATTCCACTTTTCAGGGTCAGGCGCTCCGATTAAGGCAAGTTGCATATTAGCCTTTGTATTAAAATAAAAACGGCATATTGGTTTAAGATTTGAATTTTTATACAAGACGCTGCTATATGATTTTGCGTCGCGGAACGACAGGTCTTGGACGGGGACATACTTTCTCAGGATCGCCCTGACGATGTTGCACCCGTCGATCTCGTCTTGTGTCGTAATTTTTCCAGAATCGGGCGAAGCCTCTACTTTGTCAGCAGTCTCAGGTTCTGGCTTGGATGAAGAGGGTTTCTCCTCTTGCATTGCCGATTCCAGACGCTCGTTCAATTTTTCGTTCAAGAACTGGTTCAACGCATTTTTTGTGTACACCTTAAAGGCATCGACGACATTAGCAAACGCTTTCCCTGGATACTCTATGCCCATTATGACGCATCTGACGAAAGCCTCCTCTGGATTGGACATCTGTGATTCGATATAACGTTTGATCTCTCTGGTGTATTTCAGCTCCGTGGCGGCGCTGAGGATGCTGTCGATTTTAAATTCGGGCTTCGCGTATTTTCCGAGTTCTTTGATTTCGTGGTTCTTTATCTCGCGGATATCGAACTGAAAATAAGGTTTCGCATCGAGCTGGCTTTCGCGGTCGATGTCTGTATAGAATTGATAAACTAAGCCGTTGGTCAGGATTGCTATTTTCGTATCCGGAAGCGTGACGAAATATCGGATGAGCTGGTTTTTATTCTCGTCTGTCAGGCTAGCGCCGCTCCATTTGCACTCGATGATCATAATCGGCTTGCCGTCGCTCAGTATGGCGTAGTCGATTTTTTCCCCTTTTTTCGTGCCTACATCCGCGATGAACTCCGGCACGACTTCGGACGGATCGAAAATGTTATAACCGAGAGCTTGTATAAGGGGCGCTATCAAGGACATTTTTGTAGCCTCTTCCGTTTGTATGCTATTGCCCCTTTCACTGAAAATTTTCACTATCTGGCGTATAGAATTTTCTAAATCCATTTTTAGTCTCCACCTTCAAATATGAATTTTTTTATTATCTACCCCCGCCCGATCTGTTCCGCCCATCTACCCGTTCAGCGGCTTCGTGACGACCTGGACGACCTTGCCCACGACGCTGAAAAAGTCATTTTCTATGTCCTCTCTGCTGAAAGTCCGGGGCTGGTAGCGTCGGTTCGCGGAACGGATCGTCACGCCCCCGTCGTTCTCCCAGTACACCCACTTGACGGCGTACTCCCGATTCGGCCCGTAGCAGACGAGCGCCGCGTTCCCGTCTTTCACCTCCACGGCGTGGTTGACGATGATCTTGTCCCCGCCGCGTATCCCCGCCCCCTCCATGCTGTCGCTTTCCATCCGGACGATGAAAGGGGGACGCTTTTCCTCTATAGGCCCCAGCTCCCTGCGGTTGACGCATTCCCATCCCTCGATGGCCATGCCCACATCGTCGAACGGAACGCCCTCCCCCAGGTCGAAATCCGGATTTATCGCGACCACGGGGATTTTAATGAGTTCGCAGTCCGCCGGGCATTCGCAGTCTTTGCCCGTTTTCCCGGGCGCTGCGCCCGAACCGGGCGCAGCCTGGCCTTGCCCGGACGGGAAGAACGGACGGAGGTTCGGGGGCAAGGGCGGCGGGGCGTCACCTTCCTCGCCGCGAACCTTCCTGATCTCACGCACCTCTTCCCCGCCCCGGAGCGCGCCTGACAAGGCGGTGGCGTTGCTCATTTCGCCTTTCAGGGAATGTTCTTCTGAGTTGTCTGTCTCGCCGATGAGGTAAGCGACGGAGGTATCCAATGCTTTTGCCAAATTTTGTAGGTTTTCCCGCTCTGGTAAATATTTTCCCCTCTCCCAATCAGACACAGCGGTTTTAGAAGACCCAATTAATTTGCTTAAATCTTCTTGGGTGAGTTTTTTTGCCTTTCTAAGAGCGCGAATTCTTGATTTTATAACTTCCCCGTCTGACAAAGTATCACCTCGGACTCAAAAAATACAAGCACAGTTTAACTTTTTGTAGAGTTCCGTCAATACAAATTGATTTGGTAAAAAATTTCAAGCAGGGTTGACAAACCCCAAAAAAGGTCTTAATATCCAAATGTGCTTGAATAAAGGAGGTGGAATATGGATGAGCTACGGAGAAATAATCAAGTCAACTAGGAAAAATATGAGCCTTTCCCAGGGAGAACTTGCTGGAAAAGTTGGTGTTAGTAAAACCACAATCCTTGATTGGGAGAAAGAACATTACGC
>JAISFV010000149.1 GCA_031263445.1 Synergistaceae bacterium
CGCCGTGAAATTGGCGACCTTGTTCACGTCGGCCATGACGGACTGGAATTCAATCGCGGCGTTCAGCGGCCCCCCGAACGCCCTGGTCAGCAGGAGCGCCCCGCCGACCATAAGCCCCGCGCCGAGGAGCATTTTCTTGGCCCCGGCGTGGAACCCGTCCAGCGTCTCTTTCGTGACGCCCTCCAGTCCCGCCAGCTTCTCCTTGACCTTGTCCAGCATCGATGATGCGTTGTCCTTCAGTGTCAGGACGATGCCAAGCCCGAGCGCGCCCATAGCGTCCATAGTGATTCACCTCGCAGACGAAAATCCGCCGTTCTGTTTTTTATTTCAGCTTCAACGCCTCCGCTTCCCGCTCCAGCTGCGTCCTCAGCCGCATGACGTGCCAGCGCCTGACCTCGCGCGGCATGTCCAGTATCTCGCCGCGCGACCAGTGCAGGTGATAGGCGAGAAAAAACGCCTCCTCCTCTACGGACCAGCACTCCCCGTGCTCGTCTTCGTAGGAGCGAAAAAATCAATTATCGACCTGAGATCCGCCGGGTACTCGTTGCCGCAGTCTAGGCAGGTCAGTTCGAGCGTGGGGAAGAGTCCCCCGTTTTCCATTTCCTTTATCCCGCCGCGTATGACCGCCAGGTCCTCGCCTATGAGCGCGTCATAGTCCTTGAGCGTCGGCGGCCTGCCGTTGAGTTCCTTCACCCGGATGAGAATCGTGCCGCTTATCGGGTTGCCCTTTAACTGAGCCCCCTTCCTCTCTTCGCGGCCCGTCATGTAGTCAATGACTGCGTATCCGCCGCTCCTGGGAAGTTCTACGCGCAGCGGCCCGTCTCGGTACGGGTGAACCTTTATCGTCTCGTCGTCGAGCAGTTTGCGCAGATCGATCTGGTAGCCGCTTGTCTTCTTGCACGACGGACACTGGTAGTTGAAGGTCATGCCAGGCCCGTATGAGTCTATCCTTATCTCGTACAGCAGAAAATTACGGTCCCCTGTGCGCATGTCCAGGACTTCTTTCTCCTTTTGCTGCGGCGTCAGGGAGCTGTCCCCGTCCAGCGACTCGATCCGCGACGCGAGGTATTTATCTATCAAAGTTCCGTTCCGCAGGAGTTCCTTGTCCTCCAGCAGACGCTCCGTTTTCCCGTCAATCGGCGTTATCTCCGCTTTCCTGCCCGACGGCAGGGTTATCTCAGTCCCCATCCTCTAAATCCCTCCCGATATGAAAATGACGGGGCCTCGGAAGGCCCCGTCCGTCAAGATATTTTCACGTCGTCGACCGAGAGCGCCAGCGTCTCCACGACATGCTCCGAGGAGCCGCCCGAGTTGTCGCCCCAGTCGATCTTTTTTACGAAAGCGCCTTTCAGCGTCCAGGTCTGCACCGGAGACCCGACGCGGTCCACGTGCGCGATCTCGATGTCCTTCTTGTACGTCTCAGGATCGCCCAGCTCGCCCGCCTCCGTGTTGACCGCAGCGGTCAGCCATGTCCAGGCGGCCAGGTCGGCGCCGTCTGACGGCATCCCTTTTTTCAGGGTCGCGTCGTCGAACTTCGCGCGCCCGGCGAACTTGGTGGGGCGCACGCTGCCGGCGGGGTTGAACTCGTCGGTCTCCACCTCGACGCCGGGGATCGTAGCCTCTTCGAACCAGGCAGCGTCGAACCCGTCCACGCGGACGACGAACTGGTGCTTCTGCCTCGGGTTCCCTGGGAAAACCGGTATCACTCCCATCTGTGCCACCCCCTAAGCCGCCGCGAGCTCGACGATGGAATCGTCGTATTTCGCGTCGAGCCGCGTGATTATGCCCTGTATCAGTATCCACTTCATGCCGACCATCGGCTTGTAGAACGCCTTGACGATGAACTCCCCGCGCTGCACGGACTCCGGCACGTTGATCTTCGCGTCGTCGAGGCTCTTCGCGTTCTGGTCGCACTCTATCCGGTAGTCGTATATCCAGCGCTTCGCCTTCCACTCGCGGAACTTCGGCTCGATGCCCAGCCAGAACAGCCGCCACTCCACCGGGTCGTTCGGCTGGTGGATGTAAACGCGCGCGTAGGCGGTGCAGGCCTTCTTCATGACTATGGTCATGCGCCTGACGTTCAGCTCCCGGAGCAGCGACGCCTCCCGCTGCAGCGTCTGCGCGGCCCACACGACCGGGCCTGTGTCCGTGAAAGAGCAGAGCGGGTTTATCTGGTTCTCGCAGAGGAAGTCGCCGTCCGCCGCCCTCGCAGCCGTCCCCACGTTCACGTCGAAGCCGAGGCAGTTGCGGAGCTTCCCGCGCCTCACGCCGGCGGGGACGCGGGACTCGTTGGCCGACCAGTCGCTGAAAGCCATGACGCCGAGCACGTCGCCGACCGCCGAGACGTGCCTCTCTCTGCGCTGCGCGATGTCGTAGACTTTAGGCTTGCCGAAGTACATGGCCCCGAAGCTGGAATTGAACGCCCCGTGCGAGTAAGCGCCCTTCCCGAGGCGGAAATCCACGGCCTCCTGCGTCTCCGCGTCGAAGGGCGTCTCCGCGACGTATACCATGTCGCTCCTGCCCTCGCAGTAGGCTATGCCCGCCGCGATGACTGCGGGCGAGACGATGTCCGGCGTCGCTAGCTGGAGAGCGTCGTCGACCTCTCCGAAAGCGTAAAACCCGGTGCCGGCCGCCTTGTCCCCGATGTAGTCCGCCTCGTCGAGGCCCGTCAGCCCGTCGTCCCCCCCGGACAGCGCGACCGCCGGCCCCGCCCCCGGGATGCTCCCGGCGCCGAGGTCGGTCAGCCCGACATACGAGGAGCTAATCTTCTCGGCGTAGTTTTCCGCGCCCTCGTCCATCGACAGGTCGTCGAAGCTCTCGACCAGCGTCTCGCCGTCGTAGACGCGGAGGGAGAACAGGCCGGCAGGGTCAAGCCCGCTGGCCGTCACCTTGACGCTCAGCCGGTTGCCCCACGCGCCCTCGGACGACGCCTTGACGCCTAGGACGTCCAGCGGAGTCTCCGGCGTGGCGTCCTTGAGGACGCAGCCGGCTTTAATGGCCGTGAGGGTCGCCGCGTCCGCCGCGTCGGCGTAGTGCGCCACGCGCGAGACCCACAGCACCGCGCCGTATGCCAGCGCCCGGTTCGCGACGAGCGCGAAGTCGGATCCCTTGACAGCGCCGCCGAAAATCCGCTCGAACTGCTCGGACGACCCGACGCGCTGAGGCCTGCCGACCGGCCCTTTCTCCGTAGGCCCCGCCACGCACGACACGCCCTTGATGATCGTGTCCACGTAATGGCTCAGGTCGATTTCAGTCCATGTCGCTTTCGGCATTCCCAGCCCCAACAGCACCGCCCCCTTTCTTCCCGGCTATTTCTATCAGCCCGCGCCTTTCGGCTTTCCGAAGGATGTCGTTCACTTTCTCCGCAGGGATGGCCGGCCACGCGGCCCCCCTGTGCCTCCCGGGCAGCAGCAGGCTCGTGCCGTCCGCGAGGGGGTACGAGCGCGGCCCGTCTTTCAGATTGCGGATCTCTACATATCCGGCGTCGCCGCCGGCCTTGTTCTTTGCCAAGCCTATCCCTCCTCTTCCCCGTCGACCGTCCATTTCCCGTCAGGCGTGTCGAATTCCACGCTCAGGATCAGCGGGACCGTCTCACGGATGTCGCTGTACACTTCCACGTCGCTTATGACGATCTCGCCGCGCCCCTCGCAGACCCCCGAGACGTTCGGGTTCGACGCCGCCGAGGGGAACGCGCCCCACCTCCACGAGTATTCCCGCGTCCGCTCCTCGCCCTCGGCGCGGAGCAGGGGCTTCCGCTGCGGCAGCCGCGAGCATCTTTCCATGATTTCCATCAGGCCGATGTTCGACTTCGCGGCGAACGCCGCGTTGAACCGCAGGTCGTACCAGCGCGGCGGCACTTCCCTCACGGCGACAGACCCCCCGATGTCCTTCGCCGTTATGCGCTCCGCGTCGCGGCGGAGCCTCGTGACCTCCTGTACCGCCGGGCCTGTCAGCACCAGCGCGGGGAGCGACGCGAGCTCGGTTATCGCCCCCTGGGAGAGCTGCGTGTTCGGCTCGATGTCACGGAGGGCTTTCATCAGCGCCCGGGCCGTGGCGAGGATCATGGCAGGAAATGCTCCTTGAGGGCTTTGAGATACGTCCTGGCCAGGCCCTCACGGAACTCCCCGTCGTTCAGCGTCGCTCGGAGGAACGATCTGGGCGGGATTACGACATACTCTGTGTCCGGTTTCAGGTGAAGCCCCTGGCTGTGCAGGTATGCCCTCATCTTCGGAGTGACTTCGATCAATGCCCCGTACTCGTGTACCCAGGCTATGTCCGCCAAGTCCCCGCCCGACGATGATCTGGAGCCTTTCTTGACGCCGACCCAGACCGTGTCGATGTCAATTTCCTCATAGGTTATGCCTCCGAGGAGATCCCCGTGGTCTATCAGGGGCTTCGAGGAACCCTTGCGTTCTTTCGTGAACTCGCGGAGCGGCCAGAACGGAATACCGCCAGGCTCTCCGCCGACTATCCCTTTTTTGACAGCGCTCACGGCGTTCGCGCCCGCCCGCTTCGTAGCCGCCGACAGTTTTTTCCGCATCCTCACAGGGTCGAGGATGTTCGCCAGCTTGTCCCAGTCGCCCGTAAGCCCGCTTTTCATTTCGCGCCCGCCCTCCTCCTGACGAACAGGACGTGTACGTGCCACGCCCTGCCTCTGTAGTGCGCGGCCGGACGGACTTCCGTCACGACGAGCCTCGACTCCGACGGCGACAGCTCCATCTCGTCGCCGGCCTTGCCGCCGGACTCCGCCCACTCCTTCTCCGTGAACGCCACATGCCCGTCCGAGGCAGGGTCGTTCCCGCCGCCTGTCGGGATCAGACGGTCGTATTTTTCGTATCTGACCTGACCTTGGAGCGTCAGAGGCTCATGCCACTCCGCCTCGCCTGTCGGCCCGAGTTCGGCGTCGATTGCCGTGGCCTTCCTCCGGTGCAATGTCACGCTTCGGGGGTGTATCAGCCTCGGTGTCATTTCATATCAGCCCCAGTCCCATGCTCCTCGCGGCGTACATGTCTAGTATCTGGTCGATCTCCTGGTCTCCCGTGTAGGACGCGACGACGCCGGAGCCGCCTGACGCCGAGGAGGCGGCTTTCATCTCGTAGCTGTGGCCGTCCGTGGTTTCCTTGACGACCCTGCCGCGCTCCGAGGCGTCGGATATCGCTGCGGTGTCGCCGAGTCCCGCCGCGCCCGTGAGTGATATCAGCTTCATGGCGGCCCGCGCGATCATCGGCGGCGTGACATACGCGCCGCCCCCCGCCGCGTCGACGTACCCCCACAGGCCGGCTATCTCGACGTTGAGCGCGCCCTTCGGCCATCCGCGCTCGGCGTACAGCTTCGGGTAGTCCCTGTCCTCCATGCGGTTGTAGAGGACGTACTCCGCGACGGGGACGCCGCCGAGCCTCACCGATCCGGCCTCGATCAGGAAATGGGGGAGGGGCAGCGCCTTCCCCCCGTTCCCGTCTATCCGGATAGTCATCCCGCGCGGCTCGAACCAGCGCCCCGTCACCATGTCGATGTACCGCGTGGCTCGCTCGCACAGGGCGGGGAGCCGGTCGTCGGGGAACTGATCCGCCCCGAAGCCGGCCGCCCGCAGGTCGCAGGGGCTGCAATACATGGCCGCTCAGGCCTCCTTGAAAAGCCCCGTCTTCAGCAGCCTTCTGGCGGCGGCCCTGTCGGCCTCGAAGGGGACGTTTTTTATGGCCTTCCCTGTGCCGCCGGCCGCCGCGTCGGCATAGGTGGCCGCTCCGACGAGGATCAGCCGCGCCTTTTTCACGGCGCTCTTAGGCTTCTCAGCCGCAGGGATTTCGGCAGGGCAGGGGACGGCTGCTGCCTCCGGTTCCGTGTGCGCGGTCACCGAAACGGCACCTCCGTCAACGGCCGCTGCCTCCGGCTCTGCGCTCCCGCCACCCACAGCCACGGTCTCAGGCTCAACTACGGGAGCTGCGGCGCTGTCGTTCGGCTTCTGGCCGCGTCCCATGTCATTGTCCGCCGGCGACAGGGAACTCGCCGATGTTGGTCACTTCGACCTTGACCGGGGCCGGCTCCGGGGGCTGCCTGTCGGTGATCTTGTAGCCCACCACCAGGGCGTCGTCCCAGATTATCTTCCCAGGGTCTGCGCGGAAGTACATCGTGTACTCCGTGAGATCCTTGCGCTCGTTGAACTTGCTGTAGACCTTCATCTCGCGCTGGACGCCAGTCGCGAAGTTAAGGCGCTGCGTCAGGAACATCACGTCGTCGGGGATGTACTCTATCGGGAATATCGTGACGCCCTTGTACTTCACCAGGGTGCCGTTGACGAGTATCGAGTCCCCGAGCTGCGTGTGCCGCAGCGTGAGCTGGTCTATGTAGTCGTCGGCGACCTGCGTGGAGACGTAGAAGCGGAGGTCGGCCTTGTTGCGCTTGAACTTGTTGGGCATCGAGTCGAGCATCGCCTTGAACACTTCCTTGTAGTCCGTGACGCCCGCTATGTCGACCTTGTGGGTGTCCTCGCTCGCCTTGGCCTGTTTTATGAACCCGTCTCCGATGGAGAGGAACGCCGCGTCGGTAATGCCCGTCGCGGCTGCGTCGCCGTTCAGCGCCAGGTCGGCCAGGTCGTTGCCGAACTGGGTGGCGAGCTGGCGGGCGATGTTGTCCTTGGCCGCCGCGCCCTCGATGTTGTCCTCCCCGAACTCCGTGGTGATGTCCGCCGCGAGGCGCACCTTGACGGAGCGGAGTTCCTTCTGGCGGGTCTCGACCTCGGCCAGCTCCGTCGGGGCCAGGCCTTCGGCGGCCCTGCGGATCAGGCGGCTGCCTATGAGCAGGAAGTCGAGGAGCTTTTCAGGGGCGTTCATCTGCTCCATGCGGATGTCCTTGAGGAACGCCGTGTTGTCGGTCATGTAGCTTATGAATTTCTTCGACTGCTCGGGGTTGAGCCGCCCGCCCTTGCCGTCGCCGATGAGGCTGCCCGTGGTGATCGCGTCTTTGATTAGCTTCCTGTTCAGGTTCATCTTCCCGCCCCCTTTAAAAAACGTCGCCCCATAGGTCGTCCGTCCCGTCTTTTCTCACGCTGGCGTCCTCCGGGATGCTGTTGCGCATCCCGCGCGCCTTCTCCAGCTTCTCGATGCGCTCGCCCAGCGGGGCGGTGGCCTCCTCCACGGCGGCCTTCACGATGTCGGCCATTTCCCCGGCAGAGTCCTCCGTGTTCCCGCCCTGCGCGCCGCCGTCCCCGCCGGCGTCTTTCTCCAGCGCCGCCAGCTTGTCGCCGAACGGCTTAACGGCCTCGTCGACGCACTCCTTGACTGCCTTCGCGATCTCTTCCTTGGTCACTCCCGTATCCCCTTCCCCTCCGGCCTGTTCGCCGGCCTCGTCGATGAGTTTTGACAGCGCGTCGCGCGCCGCCGCGATCTCCGCGAGGCGCGCGCCCGAAATCTTGCGCCCGCTCTTCGCGACTTCCTCTGCGGCTTTCACGAGATCTTCGTCCTTGCCGAGAAGCGTTTTCTCCGCGATGGCCACGAAGTCAGCGAGCGCGCCGCGTATCGCCTTGGCGTCCGTCACGGCCTTTTCGTCGTTCTCGCCCCAGCGGTTGAGCTTGAGGACGCTCCACAGCGCGTCGACCGCGACCCCGAGCTTCCTCCCTTTTTCCCTGGCGTTGAACGTGTCGGCCAGCGCGCCTTTCTCGACCGCGCCTGGGCCCGAGAAATACGCCTTCAGGGCGCGGAACAGCCCCCTCTCGTCTTTCCCGTCGCTCGCGTCGGCCTCCGCGCCCGCCGCCTGCGGGCCGTCCGTTTCCGCCGACTTGAAGATCTTGAACGTCTTGCGGTTCGCCGCTTTCGTCACGAGGCTTATGGAGTCGACCCTCACGTTCCTCAGCTCGCCCGGCGTCGTCGGTTTGCTCATGTCCGGCTCAGTCCCCCTTCCCTTTCGTCTCCGCTGCCAGCTCGCAGCGCCCCTCGATGGAGAGGCCTGTGAGCCCGCCTTTCTCGATGGACTCCCATGTCTCCTTGTCTTGCACCTTCACGCCGACGACCCAGGCCCCCTCTGTGAAGTCAGGGTCGCCCTTGCGGGCTATGAACGACTCGACGATCACGCCCTCGTCCGTCTCGCCGTCGTGGTTCTTGTCGACCTGATCCAGCCGCAGGTCCTCCATGAAGCCGTGGGCCATCTTTTCGACGGTCTCCGCCGTCATCCAGTTCCCGTCCGTGTCCTTCTCGTCCGGGGCGTAGACCTCGCCGTAGGCTATCTGCTTTTTCGCGTCGGACTTCCTGAGATTCACTTCGAGCAGAATGTCCCCCATGCGCCCGCCTCCTCTCTCGGTTTTTTGGCACAAAAAAAGACCCGCCCTGAGGCAGGTCTCGTTGGCCGTTGTCTAAATAATCTAGATCCCTTGCGAATAAGCCTTCCGGATCGCGTCGACTTGCTTTTGCAAATCGTGCAATAATGTTATCGCTTCCGACGGATCGTCCTCGTTCAAATCCCCTTCGACGTGGAGGCTCCATTGCGATGACGCCAGCGTGGAAGCATTGGTTTTTTCGGGGAAAGACGCCGGGAACGGGCGCGCCGTTTCGCGTTCGAGCATTACGGATTCCTTGTGCAGGATCATATAGTCACCTCATCTCAGACTGGAGGGTTTCGAAATGGAGCATATTTTCAATTCGTCTCTTACACCGTTCAGCAAACGCGAGAACCCGGCAGAATGGACTTACGAGCGTTTAGGCAGATCGGCAGTATAAACGATCTAGCGTCCTTTACTTCTCAGCGATGTCGAACTCGAACGCGAAGTGCTCGCGCCCCATCTCCTGCGCCTCACGGGCCGCCCGGAGGCTTTCAAAGGCCTGTTGCGCAAGCTCGCCGTAAGGCATCCCGCATGAAGGGCATTTCCCCGCGCCGAAGCGCTCGCCGTCGATTCTGACGATATGGCCCGCCCCGCACTTTTTACAGCGGATCGTGATGTCTTCTATTTCCGTCAGGCTGAAACGGTTGAGCTTTAGGGCTGTCATGAAACCTCTCCTTTCCGCTTGCGATTGAATCTTCTGGAAAACGGGAAAGGGCAAGCCCCATACATTGGGCTTTCCGATTAATCCATTTCCAGGTATTAGCGGCTGCCACCCTCTGATCCCGAAATATCTTGCAATTTTTTGACCTCGCTAGAAAGAACTGGACTCTACGACCAGTTTCGTCGCAATCTCCTTGAGCGTTTCGCCTGTGTGGACTGTGTAATTGCCTATCATATCGGGTACATCCTTAAACTCGCGCAGAGTCTCGTCTTTGTTTGCCTCCCACGCCTGTGGCGGGTCGTAATTGGCCATGCCGTAGGAGTGTCCCTCATAGCCGAACTCGATTTCATTGCAGCCAAATCTGCTCGTGAGCGAGCGGAGAAGATCTTCGACGCTTGCAAAATGACCGTCGGCGTCATAATAACCTTCTTCTTCGTTTGACTGCACGGCAGACATTGCGGCGGCGGACTCTTTTTTGATCGCTTTCATGCCGAGTTCTTCAGCCATTTTCTTCTCCAGCGCTTTGGGTTTTCTGATTAATCCATTTCCAGGTATTCGCGTTCTGGAATCGGGGTTTTTGCGGCAAGACACGCTTTGATCCTGTCTACGCGGTCTTCGTTGCTTCCCAGAATGGAGCCTACGACATGTCTGGCCGGAACTACTGGCGCAAACGCCGTCTCGTATTCCTTCGCCAGCACCAAAAGTTCAGGCGTCCATTCGACAGGCTCGTCGCGCTTTATTTCCCTGTCGATCGTCCATACGGCGTCAGCCTTTTTTGAAAAATCAGATATGTCGTATACTGGCGGGCCCGGACACCAGTCGGCTTTCCTTGTCGCTTTGTCGACGTAGCAGGGAAATACGCCTTCCCCGGCCGGCGCACCGTTTTTAGTGTCGTATACGACAAACACATATTTTCCCCCGAGCTCGCGATACTCTCCGTCGAACAAGAAACCATAAACGTCGCCCTCATTATGATCCTCGTCGTCTCCGCTTACGAAATAGGGCTGATCGCTCAGGTGGCTTTTAAGAATCTCCGTGGCCTCTGCGACTGTCATGGCGTTTTCGTCTCCACTACATCAGATATGTCTATATTAGGACTAAATTGAGCATCGTCAATACGGGAATAGCTGATATTTTCACCGCGTTGAAAACACCGACTCGCGTCCATCGTGCCGTCTTGAGGGTCGTAATAATAGATTTTCCCGCCTTTTTTCTCAGCCGTGAAAACGTGAGAACTTCTGCCGCGCCCCTTCCACTCTATTCCGACGCTAAAACGTGAGTTGTCTGGATAAGCCTTCAATGCCTTTTCTAAGCCTGATTTGCCGCGAACCTGAATACGTGCCAGAGGATTGCCATTCCCGTCTACCCACACGTTTGTCCCTCTATGGCGATTCGAGTATATCGGATCGGCGCCGGCAGGTTTCGGACGCGCCGTGACGTTGTATCCTCTTCTCCTGAGCTCATATGCAGGGACGCAGCGCTGGCAATTATGACTATAAGCATAGCTTGAGCGCGAATACTTCGGATTTGTGCCTTTGAGAGCTTCTTCATGATCCATCGGCTTGCCCTTTGGCGTTTTCATGCCTGGAGGGTCGAGCGGCGACGGAAGTGTCGGCTTCTCGCTGGCTTCGCCCGCCGTGACCAGGACGCACCTGCACCGCCCGTGGAACGGGGGGATGCTCTGCCCGCCGGAACACAGTTCCGCGTCCGTCATGCCCTTAGCCGGCTTCGACTGCCACGGCAGGGCCTTCTTGAACGCAGCCGGATCCTTGATGCCCAGGGCTGAGTCGATGACCCTCCGCGTCTCGGCCACGCTGAACGTCCTGCCGTTCATCTCACCGCAGATGGGACACATCCGCTCGTCGCCCATTGCGAGGACTTCGTACTCGGCGATCTCCGCCTCCTCCATGCCGGAAATCGCGCCGAACGAGCGCGCGCGGACGAGGGCTGACGAGGCGGCCACGTCCCAGTACCTGTAATCCTCCGGCGCGACGCCGCCGAGCCGGCGGCGCAGCTCTTCGGCAAGCGCCTTGCGCCCGAGCCCTGAATCCAGCGCCTCCCGCGCGATCTCGGAAACCTTCGGCCCGACGTGTTCCCCGTAACGCTCGCCGAGCCAGAAGCAGTTATGCCGCGTCAGGACTTCGACGGCGCGGCGGTCGGGCAGCGAGAGGAGCGGCGACTTCCGGTCTTTCGGGGTTTTCAGCGCCCACTCGCGCTTGCTGTCCGCGTAGGCCGCCTCTATGTTTTTTTTCATCAGCCCCCGCACAGCCGCAGAGTTCCCGAAGGCGGGGCCGAGGGCCGAGAGCAGCGCGTCCTCGGCGAGCTTCATGGCGTCTTCCGCCAGTTCTCCGGGGATCGAGTCGAAAATATCTTTCAGCGCGTCAGTGTACGCCTTCCTCCACTGCGCCGCCAGCTCGGCGGCGAGGGCCTTTTCCTGCCGGAGCAGCCGCTCCCTGGAGCCGCCGGCCTTCCCCGACTGTATCCGCTTCGCTTTTTCGACGATGAGGGAAAGCCGCAGCGCCGCCTCATGGCGCTCAATCGGCGTGAGCGCAGGAATCCCCATCGCAGCCGCCCTCCCCGAGCGATTTCTGGATGCCCTCCAGCGAGCGCAGGAACAGCTCCGCGCGGTCTGCGGCCTTCTCTACGGGCTTGCCCTCGCCGCCGCCGCCGTCGTCGGCCTCTTCCGTCTGCCGCGCCCCGGCGCGCAGCCTTTCGAGGTACACGGAGAGCGGCAGGTCGAGATAATCGGCGTTGATTTCCTCCGGCACGGTCAGAGTGCGGTTCAGCAGCCGGCCTATCTCCTCCCGCGCCTCCCTGACCGTCAGGCCGCAGCGGCAGAACACGTCCAGCGCCTGTGACATCACGTCGATGTCGGTGGTGTCCGGCGCCTGGCTTTTGTACTCCCAGAATCTGACGCCCATTACGGGGAAAAGCACCCTGTTGATCACGAAGTCGTGGTCTTCCCGCTCCGGCGAGAACACCTGCTCCTCCGCTATCCCCCTCGACTCGTGAGCCGTCGCCCTGGTGTAGTCGCTCGTCAGCCCCACGTATATCGGAGGGAGCCTGAACGAAGAGCGTATCTTCTCGCGGTTCGTCTTGTCGTAGTTGTCAAAAAGCGCGTCCTTCTGCTGCGCGTCCGAGAGGGGCTGGAACTGGATCGCGACCTTCGGAACGGGCGCGCCCGGCATCGCCTCGTAGGAAGGCGACGCCTCCACCACGAGCATCTTGTGAAAGCCCTTGCGCCCCCTCATGTGGTCGTCCACGAAATCCTGTATGCGCTTCACCGTGTTATCCCCGAGCTTGCCCGAGACGAGGAGCGCGAGCGGCGGGACGGTGTTGTTCTCGAAATACTCGTAGTTGACCTCCTCCGCCTGGCGGGAGCCGAGCGCGGCGAGCAGGTTGCCGATCCAGCGCGGGACGCCGTACTGCGACTGCGGGGAATAGATCTTGAAATGCAGTATCTCGGTCGCCGGGACTGTATTCCCGCCGTCCGCGCCGTTCATCTCTCCCTCGCCCAGCACCCTCCCTGTGGCCGAGTCGACGGCGCGGGGGTCGCCGAACTCCTTGAAGTACACCTTGGCCCCGTTGCGGATCTGGACGAACCGGCGGAACCGCTTCGGATACGTCTCCTCGCGGTACAGGTTCTCCTCGTCGTCGCGTATTCTGACCTTGACCTCCGTGGGGCGCCTGTCGAGGGGAGTGAGCCGCATGGTGTGGCTTTCCACGTGTTCGATCCACGATATCCCGCCCTCGGCGTCGCGTATTATCTCCCAGTACCCGTTCCCCGTCGATTCGAGGTCGCGGCGCGTCCTGCGCCTGATCTGGGCGTATGGGAGGTCAGGGTTGCAGTACTTGAAGAAGTTCTCCACACGCCGCCGCTCTTCATCGGCCTCTTTCGTATACTCGCCGTCGTTCTCGGGGTCGGCCTTGCCTATCGGGACGAGCCGGAAGCCGAAGCCGTCTATGTTCGTCTCCATGGCGCTCACGCACTGCGAGAGGACGTTCGAGTGCTCCATGAGCTGCGCCAGGAAGTCCAGGCTGTAAGGCGGCTCCGTCACGCTGTCTCCGTACTGCCCGGCGAAGGGGTCTTCCGTCATCTTCAGGCTGGACGGCAGCGTCACGTCCCGGCCCTTGATCACGGTCACGCGCTCGTTCTCAGACATATCCAATCCCCTCACCGTCCCTATCCGAACACGTATGCCGTGTCGTGCTGTTTTATCACGCCGCCCCACAGGCCGAGGCTCATCACCGCGTACCTGAGCATGTCGCAGCAGTGGTCGTTCTCCTTGAGCGGGGCGTCCGTCCCGCGTTTCTGCGCGCCGGCGTCCCAGACGTAGCCGGCGATCTCCCGTATCGTCTCCTTGCAGCCCCGGCAGACGAGCAGCCGGCCGGAATGGAGCATCTGCGACACGAAGCGGATGCCGTTCAGCACGTCGTTGTTGGCGTACCTGACGTTTATGCCCCTTTTCTGGCACTCGACCCGGAACGACGCGGCGGAGGGGTCGATTATGAATTCGATCCCTTCATGCCCGGAAAGGAACGCCTCCATGTCGTCGGCGTATTCGCCGTCGGTCTTCTGGCGCATCTGCTTCCTGCCGTCATAGTGATACTCTCTGAGGAGGTACAGTTTCCCGTCGGACGCCCCGAACAGCCCTGCGGCGAACGGGTTCGTCGTGCCGTAGTCGCAGGACGCGAAAATCTTGTCGAACCGCTCCGGCAGCCCGCCGTCCCCGACGACGTGCTTCCCCTCGTCCCACATGTCGTATACCGCGCCTTCGGCCTGGCACCACTCGCCGTCGATGAAACGCCGCCGCCAGAGGCCGGTGTATTCTTTTTTCAGCGACTCGACGTATTCCCGGGAAAGCGTCCCGTTGTCGTCGATGTGGAAATGGAACACCGCCATGTCCAGCTCGTCCCGGCGGTCTATGTAGCCGGCCTTGAGCCAGTGGTAGGGCGAGTCCGGGTTCGTGGTGGCGAACAGCTTCGCGCCCGGGGCGGAGCAGCGGGAGAGCAGCATCGTCCAGAACGACTCCGGCCAGAGAGTCACCTCGTCGCAGTATGCCCCCGCGAGGGTGAGGCCGCGTATCTTCTGTTCGGAGCCCTCGTCGTTCGCGCCCTCCAGCATGACCCTGCGCCCGCCAAGGAGCAGAGTCTTCGTGCTGCTGGTGTAATGGCACTCCCTGTCGTCGCCTATCATCTCCTGCATGGGGACGACGATGTTCCTGTAGAGCGTGGTCATCGTCTTGCCGGCCATCATCAGGTTCCCTTCCGGCATTTCCGCGCAGTAGGCCAGAAAACGCAAAATGCTCACGAACGTCTTGCCGCTACGCACGGAGCCGTGCCACAGGTTTATCCGCCGTCCCGCGTCGAGCAGCGAGCGGGCTTGCTTGTATGCCAGCCCCTCGATCATGGGGGCCCGCCCTTGCCGTCGCGTGGTTTTTGCCCGTGCCGTTCCAGCGTCCTTTCGGCCAGCGCGTTTATCGATTCCGCGAGCGCCAGCATGCCCTTGCGCCCTGTGCGCTCGTCGGCGTGTTCCCGGAACTCCGTTTTTTGAAGCTCGAAACCGAGGTTCGCCATGGCTACGATGTCCTTCGGGGGTATCAGGAATTTGGGGTCATTGTCGAGGCGCGCGTTCAGCCGCGTGAGCGCCTTCCGGATCGTGCCTTCGATATATGCGCCGGTCTCGTGTTCCCGCGCCGTTATCTTGCGGCGGCGTTTCTTCTCTTCCTCGATCTCGGTTTTCAGCAATAACTTTTCCTTGTTGCTGTCGTAGTCGAGGGCGCGGTCAAGCCAACGGTTTAGCTTGGCCCATTTGTTGATAATTGTGGAGCTTTTTGCCAACCGTTTGCCAACCAAACGAAAACTTCTTTTTCCCTCTAATGCCAGGAATGCCCTGAATGCCTCATAGGCGACCTCGCTTTCGCCCGTCTGCCTGTCCCATGACGGCATGTCGACACCCCCAGTGCTTGACGGCCCGCCGTCACGCGCCGGCCTGCAGCAGCTCCGCCTTCCTTCCCGTGAAGCCCTCCCAGCGCCTTACGATCACGTCGCAGTAGCCGGGGTCGAGTTCGGCCATGCGGCAGACGCGGCCTGTCTGTTCACAGGCGATGAGAGTCGTGCCGGAGCCGC
>JAISFV010000193.1 GCA_031263445.1 Synergistaceae bacterium
GAAATTATGGAACAATTACATCGAACGTCTTTCCCAGGAGAACGACAAAGTATTTGCCGGAGGGCGCCTGGATTGCTGCAAACTCAATAGGCCAAATAGCCCCGTTGTAAATAAAAAACACTAGGGCGGTATTTCTTCTGAGGCAGGTAAAACCTTAGACCAGGCTTGTCAAGACAGCATTTTCTAAAATTTTAAGGTTAAGCTTGTAAATAGCCGTCTATTTTTGCCTGACAACATCATCATACTACCTTTGGCTTGCAAATTGAACCAGAGGGAGTTTACTTATGGCCAAATATGCATGACCGATCTGCGGCTACGTCGCCGCGTAATTTCCGAGCTGAACTCCCCCATTTGCTAATTGTGATGAATTTGTGATGAAAAATCATCCAAAATTCGTATAATCTTTAAAAAAACTAGGATATCCCCGAGCATCCATCATAAAACTGTGACATTTCGCCATTAAACTTCTACATAACCTCAAACGGCATTTTTACAGACTCGATCTCGACTGGATATTGACGACAAGGCTAATGTCGTATGAGGTCATTTGATATTTTTCACCATATGGGGAGGAGATGTCATGGAACAAGCTGTATTAACAAGAAGCGGCAAGGGGGTCGGACATGAGGAGGCGTTCGAGAAAATAGCGAACGTCATCGAAATGTACCGTGAAAAGGAAGGGAGCCTCATTCAGGTTTTGCATCGCTCTCAGGCAATTTACGGCTGTCTGCCTCTCGAAGTCCAGCAGTTCATTGCCGAAAGGATGGGGATATCACTGGCAAAGGTCTCCGGAGTGGTGACCTTCTATTCATTTTTCTCAACCGTCCCCAAGGGAGAACACACGATCCGTGTATGCATGGGCACAGCCTGTTACGTTCGCGGCGGCAGGAAGATCGAGGAATACCTCGCCAAGCATCTGGGAGTGGCCGCCAGAGGGACTACATCCGACGGCAAATTTACATTCGAGATCGCCCGCTGCTTTGGCTCGTGCGGCCTCGCTCCGGCGATGATGATAAATGACACGATCTACAAGCAGGTCAATATCAACAAGCTTGACAAAATTTTGGAGCAATATTGAGGGAGGGATCGGAAGTGGACTGTACCGCATCTGTTGTCAGAGACCGTAAAGACCTCGAGCGGATCAAGGACGGGTATCTCGAAAGGATAAGCGCATATAAGTATCGGCTGCTGACGTGCGGGGGCGCGGGCTGCGTTTCGTCAGGTTGTGCTGAAATCCGCGCGGCACTGGAGGAGGCACTCGCCCAAAACAGGCTTTCCGGCTCTGTCGCGGTGCTGGAGACCGGCTGCATAGGCTCATGTTCAGTCGGCCCTGTCATGCTTGTCCTGCCGGATCGCGTTTTTTACACGAAGCTGACGCCGGAGGCCGTCTTGAAGATAGTCAGGTCTCATCTGGCGGATGGCGAGATACTGAAGGAATACACGTACTATGACAGGTCTCTCAAAAGGCACGTCCCCTACATCGATGAGATAAACTTTTTCAACCGCCAGGTCAAGATCGCCCTACGCAACTGCGGGGAGATGGAACACGGCAGCATAGAGGCGTATATCGCACGGGATGGATACATGGCGGCCGCCACGTGGCTCAACGGCAGAACTGGGCAGGACGTCGTAGATGAAATAAAAAAATCCGGCCTTATGGGGCGCGGAGGGGCGGGATTCCCAACCGGGATCAAGTGGGAGGCCGGACGAAAAGCCCCTGGGGACAAAAAATTTATCGTGTGCAACGCGGACGAAGGTGACCCCGGAGCTTTTATGGACCGCAGCCTGATTGAAGGAGATCCTCACTCCCTTATCGAGGGGATGATACTGGCCGGATTTGCTATAGGCGCTGACACGGGTTTCGTATATGTGCGGGCCGAATACCCACTGGCAATCGAGCGCCTGGAGCGGGCGATCACTCAGGCGAGGGAATATGGGCTCCTCGGCGGCGATATTTTGAATTCTGGTTTCGATTTTGACATCGACATACGTATTGGCGCGGGAGCGTTCGTCTGTGGCGAGGAGACGGCCCTGATGAGTTCCATCGAGGGGGAAAGGGGCGAGCCGCGCCAGAAGCCACCGTTCCCGTTTCAGTCAGGAATTTTCGATAGTCCGACTATAATCAACAACGTTGAGACCCTTGTGAACGTCCCTGCCATACTGCTCAAGGGCGCGGATTGGTATGCCGGCTTCGGATCGGAAACGAGCAAGGGGACGAAGGTGTTCGCGCTCGCCGGTGACATAGCCAACACCGGAATAGTCGAGGTTCCCATCGGGATACCGCTCGGCAATATAATATTCGACATCGGCGGAGGAATTTCGAGCGAAAAAAAATTTAAAGCGGCACAGATCGGCGGGCCGTCGGGCGGATGCACCACCATGGAAAACCTCAACGTGCCGGCTGACTACGGGACGCTCAAGAAACTCGGCGCGATAATGGGCTCAGGCGGCCTGATATGCATGAACGAGGACGTCTGTATGGTCGATACGGCGCGGTTTTTCATGGACTTCATACAGGACGAGTCCTGCGGGAAGTGTGTGGCTTGCCGGATCGGGACAAAACGGATGCTGGAGATACTGGAACGCATCACGGAAGGGGAAGGTATGCCAGGCGACATAGAACTGCTCGTCGAGCTGGGCGAAACAATACGGTCGACGGCAATGTGCGGGCTTGGACAGACCGCGCCAAATCCTGTCTTAAGCGCGATAGCCAACTTCCGCGATGAATTCGAGGAACACGTGAATCATAAACGTTGCAGTGCGGGCGTCTGCTCCGAGCTGTTCATATCGCCTTGCGAAAATACCTGTCCCGCCAACGTCAACGTCCCCGGATATCTCACGCTCGTGGCTCAGGGACGCTTCATCGACGCTTACAATCTGATTCGGCAGGAGAACCCTTTTCCAGCCGTCTGTGGAAGGGTCTGTACGAGACCGTGCGAGAGCAAATGCAGGAGAAGCACGCTCGACGAGGCGATAGCGATATGCGACATCAAACGCTTCGTGGCAGACTACGCCCACGGGCACGAAAAACCGTTCACGCACGACATAGTGTTCCCGAGAAACGGCAAAAAGGTAGCAATCATAGGCGCCGGTGTCGCGGGGTTATCCTGCGGGTATTACCTGACGAGGATCGGATATGAGGTGAACGTCTACGAATCCGAGCAGGTCGCTGGCGGCGTGCTTTCGTTTGGTATCCCTGAATACAGGCTCCCCAAGGACGTTCTCCAGCACGAAATTAGCCTAATCGAGAGAGAGGGCGTCAATATCCATCTCGGTGTGACCATAGGCAAAGAGATAAGCTTCGACTCTCTGAGGGATGATAACGACGCGCTGTTCGTCGCGACAGGGGCACAATTCGCTCAGCGGATCAACGTAGAGGGCGAGAATCTTCCCGGCGTCATCCACGGATTCGATTTTCTGCGGATGGTCAATCTGGGCAAGCCCGTGGAGGTAGGCGATAACGTCGTGGTGATAGGCGGTGGCAACACGGCGATAGATTCGGCCCGCACAGCGCTCCGTCTGGGAGCGAAGTACGTCACGATTCTCTACCGCAGGGCTAAAGATATGATGCCGGCATACGCGACGGAAGTCAGGGACTGCATTGAAGAGGGCATCGAAATAGAGGAGCTGGTTCAGCCGCTGAAGTTTGCGGCAAAGGGAGAACGCGTGTCAAAGGTCGTGTGCGGCAGGATGCAACTCGGGGAATTCGGTCCTGACGGGCGCAGGAAATCCATACCGAAAGAAGGCCCTACGTTCGAAGTGCAGGCCGACCTGGTGATACCTGCCGTCAGCCAGTATGCCGACCTCCCCTTCATCATGGCCGACGAGATCGGACGCACGCCGTGGGGCACTTTCGTCGTGGACATGGACACCATGATGACGACACTTCCGGGAATCTTCGCCGGAGGCGACATCGTGAGGGGGCCTGATACCGTCATTCAGGCCATCGCCGACGGCAAAAAAGCCGCCGCGTCCATAGACAGCTACCTTGGCGGACAGGGCATCCTCAACAAGGGGGAAAGGATAGACATAGACAGCAAGTACAGTTCCGATGACGGCGAGGAGGTCGTCGAACTCAAACGCTATCCATTGGACATGCTGAACCCGGATACCCGCAAAAGCTCGTTCGACGAAGTAGTGCTGGGGTATCACAAACTGACGGCAATTGCGGAGGCCATGCGCTGTCTCCACTGTGAAAGGAGGTAAGGACGGATGATAAATCTGACGATCAACGGCCTGGCCGTGACTGCTGAGGAAGGCACGAACATACTCGAAGCCGCGAAACAGCACGGCATCAGCATACCTCACCTATGTTACCTGAAGGACGTTCACAAAGCCGGGGCGTGCAGGATTTGCGTCGTCGAGGTGGAGGGCGCACCGGCGCTGCAGGCTTCTTGCATGACGGAGGTCCGCGACGACATGGTGATCCACACCAACACGGAGCGTGTCCGCAGCGCGCGCAAAGTCCTCTTCGAACTCATGTACTCTGATCATTCGGAGGACTGCCTGAGTTGCACGCGCAACCAGAACTGTGAGTTCCAGGCGATGGGCAAACTGTTGGGCGTAGACACGTCCAGGTTCGGCGGCGAACGTTCGTCGTACCATGTCGATGCGTCCGCGTCCATAACCAGGGATATGTCAAAATGCATCCTCTGCCGCAGATGCGTCACCGTATGCAATGAAATTCAGAAGGTAGGCGCGATCAACATGCAGCATCGGGGTTTCGACGTCGAGGTCGCCCCGCCGATGGAGATTCAGATAGGAAAGACCGCGTGCGCTTTTTGTGGCCAGTGCACGATCGTCTGTCCCGTAGGTGCGCTCAAGGCTACGAATTCTGAACAGAAAGTGTGGAAGGCCATTGACGACCCGTCGAAAATCACGGTGGTGCAGGTCGCTCCGGCGGTGCGCGTCGCACTTGGCGAGGAATTCGGTCTGGAAGCTGGCACAAGCGTCACTGGTAAGATCGCGGCGGCCTTTCGCCTCATGGGCTTTGAGCATGTATTCGACACGAACTTCGCCGCCGACCTCACGATTGTTGAGGAGGGTACCGAATTTCTCGGGAGGATTTCGGAGTTTTTAAAAGGGAACGACGCGGCGCTGCCGATGATAACGAGCTGTTCCCCAGGCTGGATCAAACATGCGGAGCATTCATACCCTGAACGGCTCGGTCATCTATCGACCTGCAAGTCGCCTCACATGATGATGGGCGCGGTGGTGAAATCATACTACGCAGAGAAAATAGGAGTCTCCCCGGAGGACATCTTCGTAGTCTCGGTCATGCCATGCACCGCAAAAAAATTCGAGGCGCTGCGCCCGGAGATGAAAAACGGCGGCATTCCGAACGTTGACACGGTAATTACCACTAGGGAATTGGGTGGGATGATCAAATCGGCCGGCATAGATTTTCTGAACCTCCCGGACGAGAAATTCGACGACCCTCTCGGGACGTCTACCGGCGCGGCGGATATATTCGGACTCACTGGAGGCGTCATGGAGGCCGCGCTCCGCACCGTCTATGAACTGACGACCGGAAGAGAACTGCCGTTCGAGAGGCTTCACGTCACACCCATAGTAGGCTTCAATCAGGTAAAGGAAGCCTCTTTGAAATTCGAGAAGCCGCTCCCGCAGTACTCGTTTCTGGACGGAGTGGAGGTGAGGATCGCTGTTACGAGCGGCCTTGACGGCGCAAATAAACTGATGGATCAGATAAACAGGGGGGAGTCGCCATATCATTTCATCGAGATAATGGGATGTCCGGGGGGCTGTATCATGGGCGGCGGACAACCACGTTCTCGCGATCCGGAGACAAGGGAGAAGCGCCTTCGCGGGCTCTACGCCGAAGATGAGGGAAAACTTTTGCGGAAATCCCACGAAAACCCTCAGCTCAAAAGCCTGTACGATGACTATCTCGGCGAGCCGAACGGACACAGGGCTCACGGACTCCTGCACACGAACTATGTGGAACGTGGAAAATTCAACGAACTCACCGACGAGACGTTCGTGGCCGATTCAGCGGTAATAGCGAAAATCCGCACGGCCGCCATCCTGCACGACAGGGCAAAAGCCGAGATCGTCAAAGCAGAGCGCGAATTCGAATCGCCGAAGGTGCTGGAGGTCGAAAGTGAGAACAGAAGGCTGAAAGCGGAACTGGAAGACGCGCTGGAAACTGTGGATATCCTGAAGTCGGTACTGTCGAAGTAACGCCGCGACACGGTACAAAACGCAAAAGAGCGGCCTTATGCCGCTCTTTCGCGTTATTGACCGATTCAAAATCGAATAATGGCATACCTGATTTATTATGCCAAACGGCAAATCAGGTTCTGTACTTATACCCGTATCCCCAGATCGTAGAAATATAATCGTGATACGGCTTTATTTTATTGCGAAGGCTCTTGACGTGCGTGTCCACTGTGCGGTCGGTACCCGCGAAGCACTTTCCCCACACGTAATCGAGGATGTCGTCTCTGGAAAAAGCCCTGTCAGGGTGGCCGCAGAAAAATAAAAGCAAGTCGTACTCCTTTGGGGTCAGCTTTATTTCTCTGTCATCGACCATTACTGAATGGAGATGCGTATTTATGAGCGGGTTCCCGGAAGATATTTCCTTTCCTGACGAAAACGTCCCGCACAGGTCAAGAAAGCTCTTGACACGAGCCAGAATTTCCCTTGGGAAGAACGGTTTTATCACGAAGTCATTGCCGCCGGCAGCGAAGCACTCGAGCCTGTCCTGCTCGGATGACCTGTTGCACGTGAAAATGACAGGGATCCGCGATTTTTTGCGTATCTGCCCACAGACCAACTCGCCGGATACCTCCGGCAAATCTGCGTCGAGGATGACGAGATTGTACTGATTCCTCCGGAGCAATTTTAGCGCGGCGATGCCGTCTTTTGCCTCGTCCAGCCCCCAGCCTTCGTCCTTGGCGCAATAACGCAGGACTTCGCGCACCGACACATCCGTATCGGCCACCAACAGGCGTATGTCAAAGCCGTTTCTCCATTCCTCCGCAGTTACCCCATATCGCGCCTCCATGTTATTGCAAGTCTTGGACTGTTTTAGGATTGTATATTCTATATAAAATTATATTATGATCGCCGAGTTTACTCAAGGCCCCGTGTCGAGTCGCAAATAATCTGGTCTAAACACAGGTTATCGTCAAGAACATTGTTGCCCGGACGTACAGGCAGATCCCGTACAGAGCTTCACGTCCGGGCACTGTGCAAAAGAAACACTCACCATCGCGGCTTATGTGAAGCTTCACATAAGCTGCGATGGTGAGTATTCCTACCAGACACCCTAATTTTTTCAAGGTTTTTCTCAATATGATGAACAAGTTTTTTATGCTTAATAGTGCCGAACATGGCGGGCGATAATAACATCGCCCGCCAGATACTACACCTGAACGCCGCCTCTCATATCACGAATGCGACTAAGCCACTCCGCAAGCGGGCCGGCCGCACCCGTAAGATATAAGATAGAAGTAGTATTACTTCTTTGTCAGCATGGGTCTTTTGATAGCGGCTTGGTATAAGCTAACTGACCTGACCGTCCCTAAACGCGCGCGGCCCGCGCGCTGTGGCGCGGGCCGCGCGGAATAAATACTTTTTTTAAAATCAGACGCTGACGGAGGCGCCGCTCACGCGCCGGAAAAACTCGTCCGCCTCCTTCGCGTCGCCGCTGTACGCCTCCCTGCCCATCAATCCGTACGTGTACCGCTTCCCCTGCTCGACGCCGGGCTGATCGAACGGGTTTATCCCCATCAGCCGGCCGGTCACGGCGGTTACGAACTCCAGCATGACTATCAGGCCTCCGAGCGCGGCAGCGTCAAGGCGCTCCAGCTCCATCCAGACGACCGGGCGGCCCGCCTTTACCAGAGCCGCGGCGGTGCTCATGGCCTCACAGCTCAGCATCTCGCCCAGATCCTGTCCCGAGAGGTATGAGAGCGGCTCAAGCGGCCCGTCGGATACAGTAGGCAGCTTCACGTCCTCGCGCCACCGGATATTTATGATGGTGTAGAGCTTGTCGTCGGGGCCGGCCGTGTAGAGCTGAACCTGCGAGTGCTGATCGATCGCTCCCAGCGCCCTGATCGGTGTCGAGCCCAGCCCGTCCTTTCCCACGCTCTCGCCCCACAGTTGGGCGAACCACTCGGCGAAGGTCTCCATCCTGTTTGAATAGGGCATCAGGACGGTCATTGGCCTGCCGAAATTTTGATGGAGAAACTGAACCGCGGCCATATAGAGCGCCGGATTGCTCCAAACATCCGCGGACCGCGAAACTATTTTTT
>JAISFV010000037.1 GCA_031263445.1 Synergistaceae bacterium
TTGTCAAGGGCAACGGATCCGCCATATTCCTGCACTGCTCGACGAACAGCCCCACAGCGGGGTGTGTTTCCGTTTCGGAGGAGGATATGGCGCGGCTGCTGAAATTTATCGACTCAGGCACTATGATAGCAATCGCCGGGTCGGTCAGCGAACTGGAGTCATTTCAGTGAACCCGGGGACATTCAATCAGAGATTCTTAGAAGGTCAATGAGCAATAATGAATTTTGAAAGGTGGTGAATGTTATGTCCGTTACGAAGACGATCAAGATCGAAGGCATGTCGTGCCAGCACTGCTCCGCCGCCGTCGAAAAGGCGCTGTCTGCCCTTCCGGGGGTAAGCGCGACGGTGGATCTCGACGCGGGAACCGCTACGGTAGTGGCAACGCGCGAAGTCTCAGACGCCGAACTCCGAAAGGCCGTTGAGGAAGAGGATTACGAGGTGGTCTCGATATTATGAGGAAAGAGTGATTTATAGTCCTAAAGAGTGAAGATTTAAACCCTTGCGGCATCTGCCTCTCTGAACGTCAAGATGTCACCTGGGCGAGCCAGCCGGTGTTTCCATCGTCAAGGGGCGCGGCAGATGACAGAAAACAACGGCGCGACCGCCATTTTGACGCGCCGTTTCTCTGCTCGCTAAAACCCTGGCGCTAAAACGGCCTCTTAGCCGGCGTTCTCCAGAGCGGCGGCCGCGAGCGCCATCTTCGACTTCCTGCGCGCGGCGGTATTGCGGTGAATAACGCCCTTTGTCACGGCTTTATCGAGTGCGCTCTGCGCCTCGTTCAGGCGCTTCAAGACCGCTTCCTTGTCCTTGCCGTTCAAGGCTGTCAGAAAATTCTTCGCGACAGTCTTGCAGCGCGTCTTCCAATAACGGTTGTAGAGCCTGTTCTTTTCGGCGATCAGTACGCGTTTCGCGGCTGATTTCTTATTCGGCACTGTCATCACCTCCTTCTTCAAAAACGAGTGAAATAATATCACACTTTCACGCCCTTGCGCAAGGCAAGCCCTACCGCAAAATTGCGTCAGCGTCTTGACAACAGGGCCGGAGTGTTGTATAAAAACCCTTGTCGGATTTGAGCGAAGCGTCAAAACTATCACGACGTCCGTGTAGTGTAGCGGATAGGTGTCAATTCTAGGGAGGAGGCAGAGGGGCATGAGATTGGGTTTCGCGGCTGTTTGCGGTTCCGTCAGTTGTCTTGCCACGCTGTTCTCCTTTACCGGCACGGATCCCGGGACACATGGGGTCTGTGCGGATGTCGCGTTTAAAGGGGCTTAAAGAGCGCGGCAATCGTATGGCGGCATGTGAGACCGGGATCCTGTGGGATCCCGGTCTTTTTTTGTTCAGCGAAAAATCAGCAAAAACCTCAAGAAAAGGTGGGAAAACAGTGGGTTATTATCAAGTGGAAATGGAATGTGCCGAGCGAGAGACAATGAGGGAGCTTCAGTCAAAGAGGCTCGCGGAGAACGTCGCGCATGTCTACAAAAACGTGCCGCACTACAAGAAGAAAATGGACGACAGGGGCGTGACGCCAAGCGATATCAAGTCCGTCGAAGACCTCTGCAAGCTGCCGTTTTTGACGAAGGATGACCTGAAGGACGCCTATCCTTACGGTTATCTGGCCGTCCCGCTCTCCGAGGCGGTCAGGATCCAGTCCACGAGCGGGACAACCGGCAAGAGGGTCGTGGCCTTCTACACGCAGGGCGACATCGGCCTGTGGGACGACTGCTGCGCCCGCGCGATCATGGCGGCCGGCGGCGGGAAGGACGACGTTGTGCACGTCTGCTACGGCTACGGCCTCTTCACCGGCGGCCCAGGGCTGAACGGCGGATCCCACAAGGTCGGCTCGCTCACGCTGCCTATGTCCTCCGGGAACACGGAAAGGCAGATCCAGTTCATGACCGACCTCGAAGCGACGATCCTCTGCTGCACTCCGTCCTACGCAGCTTTCCTGGCCGAGAGTATAATTGAGCAGGGTCATCGCGGGCAGATCAAGCTGAAGGCAGGCATCTTCGGCGCTGAGGCGTGGAGCGAGGAGATGCGCCGAGACATAGAGGCGCGGCTCGGTATAAAGGCCTACGACATTTACGGCCTGACGGAGATATCCGGCCCCGGCGTCTCCTTTGAGTGCGCGGAACAGACGGGGATGCACGTAAACGAGGATCACTTCATACCGGAGATCATCGATCCGGAGACAGGGGAGGTATTGCCGGATGGCGAGCGCGGCGAGCTCGTGCTTACCTGCATAACGAAGAAGGCGTTCCCGCTCCTGAGGTACAGGACGCGCGACATCTGCGTGCTGAGCCGCAAACCCTGCTCGTGCGGGAGGACGCTCGTGAAAATGTCGAGGCTGATGGGCAGGACGGACGACATGCTCATAATAAGGGGCGTAAACGTGTTCCCGTCGCAGATCGAGACGGTGCTACTCAGTTGCGGGTTCCAGCCGAACTACCAGATCGTCGTCGACAGGGTCCGCCACACCGACACGTTTGAGGTTCGCGTCGAACTCACGTCCGAGATGTTCTCCGATACAGTAAAGGACATATCGACGAAGGAGAACGAGCTGGTGTCCGCCATGCGCGCCATGCTGGGCATTTCACCAAAGGTCACGCTCGTCGCGCCGCGCAGCATCGCGCGCAGTGAGGGCAAGGCCGTCCGCGTGGTCGACAAGCGCAAGATATGAGGACGCGCCGATTGATTCGCCTATACAACCGTGCGGAGCTTAACGGCAAATCGGTCTTTTCATAAAAAACGGAGGAGGCATGATCATGACAATTGAGCAGATATCAGTGTTTCTGGAAAACAAGCCGGGGCGGCTCGCTGAAATCACCAAAATAATCGGGGACGCAGGAGTCGACCTTCGCGCCATGTCCCTTGCCGACACGGCGGATTTCGGGGTGCTGCGCCTCATGGTGGATAACCCGGAGAAAACGCGGGAGCTTCTGCAGGGCGCGGGGTGCGTCGTCTCCGTCACGCAGGTGCTGGCCGTGCGCATCGCCGACAAGCCGGGCAGCCTGGCTGGCGTACTGGCAGTGCTAGCGGACGCCGGGATCAGCGTCGAGTACGCCTATGCCTCAATCACGCGCGACAGGGAGAACGCATATGTCATCTTCCGCGTCGACGACAACGACCGCGCGCTCAGGGCTTTTGGCGGACGCGGCATAACGACCGCGAGCGCCAAGGAACTCTTCAACGGGGGGTAAAATGGATCGCTGCCGTCTTACGGTTTGTTAAGGAATCGCTGATTAAACGTTCTCCCAGGCGAAACAGGGCGGAAGTTATTTAATCAGCGGTTCCTAAAAACCAGCGTCGCCTCGCGAGTTCCTATCCCTTCGATAGGAACTCGAATATGCCTTTCATGAAGCACGGCGCGTCGTCAGGCCGGCGGCTGGAGACCATGTTGCGGTCTACGACGACCGGCTCGTCCACCCAGATCGCGCCGGCGTTCACCAGGTCATCCTTTATGCCTACGGTCGACGTCATCCTGAAACCCTTGCAGATGCCGGCAGACGCCGGTATCCAGCCGCCGTGGCAGATGTGAGCCACGAGCTTGCCCGCCGACATGAAAGCGCGGGTGAGCGATTTTACGCTTTCCATGCGCCGCAGCTTGTCAGGGGCGAAGCCGCCCGGGATGATCAGGCCGGTGAAATCGCCCTCCCTCATATCCTCGATAGCGGCGTCGCTCACGCAGGGGTAGCTGTGCTTGCCGCTGTAGAGCGCTCCGGCCTTCGGTCCCGCTATCGTGACCGCCGCGCCCGCTTCTATCAGCCGGAGTTTCGGGTACCAGAGCTCTAGATCCTCGTACAGGTCATCCACGAAAAGCAAAAATTTACCGTTTACTGAACCCATTTCTAACGCCTCCTAGTATTTTTTACGTATGAGTTTGTATTTTACATGCCCTAGCCCGATGCTCTCGGCGTAAGCCAGGCTCTCCGGCCAATGCGCCTCCGGCGTCAGGAGCGAAAACTTGTCGAGTCCCCTGCCCCAGCGCTCGTCGATGTGCTTGTCGAGTGCGGAGGACGGGTTTATCGGGGCCTCTTTCACGAGGTTGGCCGATGCGGCGTCGATCGCCACCGGGTCGCGGGAGGCGAGGAAGCCGACGCCCGGCACTATTGGGATATCGTTATAGCCCACGCAGTCGCAGAGCGGGGAGACGTCCGTGATGACGTTTATATGGATATGCTCCTTGCCCCTGAGCGCCGCCGCCGCGTACTCGGCGATGCGTTCGCCGAGCGCCTGTCCGCCGTGATCCCAGCTCATTCGGGCCGCGCCGAAGTTACAGACGGCGACGCACTGCCCGCATCCGACGCACTTCTTCTTGTCGATCTTGGCTTTACGCGACGCGTCAAGCGCTATCGCCTCGTAAGCGCAGTGCGAAGCGCACTGTCCGCAGCCCGTGCAGCTTTCGCGTTTTATCTTCGGCGTGGCGCCGCTGTGCATCTGGTATTTCCCGTCGCGCGAGCCGCTGCCCATGCCGATGTTCTTGACCGCGCCCCCGAACCCGGTCTCGATGTGGCCCTTGAAGTGGTTGAGCGATATGATCACGTCGGCCTCCGCGACTGCGGACGCGATATAGGCTTTTTGGAAGTGCTTCATATTTATCTCGATTACCCTGTGGTCGTGTCCACGCAGCCCGTCCGCGATAATGACCGGGCATCCCAGCGAGGCCTCGTGGTAGCCGTTTTCGGTAGCCGCGCGGAGGTGGCGCGCCGCGTCCGCGCGTTCACCCTTGTAGAGCGTGTTCGCGTCCGTGACGAACGGCAGCCCGCCCAGTTCCTTTACGGCTGCGGCGACGCGCGCGGCGTAATTGTGGCGCAGAAAGGCCAGGTTGCCCGGCTCCCCGAAGTGAACCTTGATCGCCGCGAGCTTGTCCTTAAAGCCTATTTCGCGCAAGCCGGCGGCGGAAGCCAGCCGCTCCATCTTGTCCGCTAGCCCGACGCCCCCTGCGGTGGAAAAATCCGTAAAGTACACGTCAGAGATACCGCTTGCCGCTTTTACCATTATGAAAGCCCCTCTTCTTCTTCGGCGTGGTTCATGATATCTTACAACTAACGAGGCTTTCGTGGCAATGGGGAGGGGAATTGATTGGGCGGCATTTGCAGGAAGCGCGTCCTGATAAGCGGCAGGGTCCAGGGCGTCGGTTTCAGGTGGTACACGATGGACCGCGCTGAGTCGCTGGGCCTCTCGGGGTGGGTGCGAAACCTGCCGGACAGGCGTGTCGAGGCGGTGTTTCAGGGTGAGGAAGACCTAGTGGACGACATGGTAGAGTGGTGCCGCAGGGGTTCCCCCGCAGCTTGCGTAAAGAGCGTGTCCGTCGAGGAAGAACCAGTATCCCAGAGGGATTGCGACTTTCGCGTGAAATGAAAACAGTGACCGCTGATTCGCGAAATAACATTTGATCAGCGACTCATTAACCATTTCGGGAAGAGGACGCCGCAACTGTTTCAATCTTTACCCTTCGGACACCTGTCAATAAATCAGCTTTTCCTTAATCTGTATTTTTCGAGACCCTGCCACGGCGCGAGGCTGGTTTCATAGCCCGTTACCAAAGGATGGCAGATTTCTCAGTCTCAGTGCGGCTGTGAGGCACTAAACCGTATAATATTCCGTATAATTTTTCTGAGCGCATCTTACTACTGGAGCGTTATACGGTCTTGGCCTGTGAACACGGCTGTGGACTGCGTTCGCGGGGTGCGCCAGGAGGGCGAAAAAAGGCCGGAAAAAGGCTTGCAAGCGAGAGTTTTACCGTATAATATACCGTATAACGGATTTCGCCCCAAAATTCGGATGCAGTGGCAGAGGGCGTTCAGGGGCATTATAGTGACTATGAACCATAGTCAGTAAATCTCGTGCATGTTTTATGCAAATTGCTGAGTTGCTGGCTACGATGGATTATACCCTTCTGATTGCCGCGTCCTATTATACACGCACGACTATATAACACAATGACTTTCGCCGCGTGAAAATGACGCCGCCGCGATGTCTTTTGGTGTGCCGTCTGTCCGTCCGTCGAGCGCCGGTATGCCGAGCCGCTTCCGCCGCCTCCGCACGGAGGAGACGGAGCAGCCTATCAGCTCGCTTGCGGCGCGGTCGCCCGACTTCCCGAGACACGAGTCCCACCTCGCCCAGTCTATCCTGTCGTTCTTCGTGTATGGCTTCACCCCGAGCCTTCCGCGCCTCTGTTCGACCGCTACCAGCGAACAGCCTATGGCCGATGCCGTCTCGCGGTCGGTGGCCAGGCCCAGTTTGCCGTCCCACTCAGCCCAGTCCACCCGTGCGTGTCTGCTGAACGCCGCAACGCGCAGCCTGGCCCGCCTCTTCTCGACGGGCCGGACGGAGCAGCCTATCAGCCCCGCCACCTCACGGTCAGGCGCGGTGCCGAGCACGCCGTCCCACCTCGACCAGTCGATCCTGCGCGGCTTGCCGCCGCCTGCGTCCCTGAATGGCCCGACGCCCAGCGCCTTGCGCCGCCTCCGCACCGTCGCTGCGGCGCACCCGATCTCACGGGCCAGGCGTTCGTCCGTCTCCGTCCCCAGCCGCCCGTCCCATGCGGGCCAGTCGATGAGATTTTGCGTGAACGGCCTTATCCCGAGCTTCCTGCGCCTGTTGGTCACGGAGTCCTCCGAGCAGCCGATGGCGCGTGACAGTTTTTCGTCCGCCGCCGCCCCCAGCGAGCCGTCCCAGAGGCCCCAGTCCGTCCCTGCTGACAT
>JAISFV010000046.1 GCA_031263445.1 Synergistaceae bacterium
TTCCCTCCTTCATCCTGTGAAGGGACAGCCCATCGTAATCCAGTTTGTCAGTCGTGGCCCCGAATACCTGGCAGCCTGTTTTTAAGAGGGCTTCGACGAGTGAGTTCCTGCCGCTGTCGTCAAGTTCCGAAGTTATCTCGTCGAATATCAGCACAGGCTTCCTGCCTACCTTGCGCTCCACCACCGACGCGGCGGCCAGGATGAGAGCGGCTGCGGCCCTTCTGCTCTGACCCCGCGACAGGAATAGCACCGCGTCCATGCCTCCGCAGATGAGCCTCACGTCGTCCCTCTGCGGGCCTATAAGTGGCATCCTGAGTTCTCTCTCGCGGCTCCTCTTTATGGCAAGGGAGCTTTTGAAGTCATCGGAAGGCACTGGCGCCGCCCCGCCGCCCCCGCGCATGAACACAAGTTCCATCGGGCAAGCCAGCAGGTCACGGCACTCTCCAAGAGACACGCCAATGAGCCTCAGTATCTCCTCCCTAGCCGTCCACAGCCATATTCCCAGCGGGACTAAGACACGGTCAGCGGCTGAAACGTCGCGCCCTTTCCTCAGGAGGATCGTCTTCTGCCTCAATATTTTTCTGTAATCGTGGAGTCTCATAGCATAAGACGGGCTGATGATCGCGCCGATTCTGTCCAAAAGAACCCTTCTGGAGGAAGCGCCCCCGCGCACCAGCGACATGCCGTCCGACAAAAAGGTCATGACAGGGATCTTAGCCCTGGCAGCAGACGCCCCGACGGCTTTTTCGCCGCACTTTAACGAGCATTTCACAGATATGGACGCGAAGAGGTCTATGTCCTCCTCGCCGGAAGCCTTGGCCCACAGTGACGCCTTGCCAGTGCCGTCCTCGTCGCCGTTCCACGACGGGACGGACGATATCTTTGTCGTCCTTTCGAGAGGGCCCCATCCCGAAATCAGGTTAAGGCCCTCTATGAAGTTGGTCTTTCCGGCCCCGTTAGGGCCTGTTATGAGGTTGAAGCCAGGCGACCACGACACCCTGCCCTGGCGCAGATTTCTAAAGTTGTGGAAGTAAGTGTCGCTAAAAAACATCTCCCGCTTGGGCCGTCTCTTCGGACTCCAGCTCTTCCTTGGAAAGCTCCAGCGGGGCCACCATGCACAAAAACGCGTCTGAATCCCTGGATCTCACGACCATGTGGCTGCCCGCGCCGTTAAACGTCAGGCTGGCCATCGGGCCGTCTATGGCTTTCACAGCGTCCAGAAAGTATTTCGTGTTAAATCCGGACTTTAGATCTTCGCCGTTGACCTCGCACGTCATGTGCTCGACGGCCTCGCCAAATTCCGGCGCCCTTCCGGACAAAACACATTCGCCGCTGTCGGAGAGCTTCATGATGACTGTCCTGTTATAATCCCTGACGACGACGTCCACCCGCTCTATCGCGGCCGTGACCTCCTGTTTATCAACATACATCGTGGTCGAGCTCGTCGTCGGCAATATTCTGGCGTAAGCGGGGAAATTAGCCTCGACCTTTCTGACGGCGAACTCCATGTCCTGGGCGGTAAAGTAAGCCTGAGCGTCGTCGAACAGTATCCTTATCTCCGAATCGCCGTCGATCATGCCGAGGATCCTCTGAAACTCCTTGACGCTCTTCACGGGCAGCAGCATCGGTTTTCCCTCTCCTGCCTCTGTCACATCGGCCTTGCAAAGTGCCAGCCTACGCTTGTCGGTGGTCACGATATTGAGCTGGCCGCCCTCGATCTCGAAATACGCGGAAGAAAGGTACTGGGGGAACTCATCCTTTTCAGAGGCACAGAGCGTCCCTCGGTCTATCGACGAGGACAGCTCGGAAGCCTTTATCGAACAGAACAGGCTGCCGTCCGACGATGACGGGAGGTTTGGAAACTCGCTCGCCGAATAAGTCGAAAAGCTGTACCTGCTCCTGCCGGAAGTCATGACGGCCTTCCCGTCGTCTATCTGAATCACGAATTCAGCGGAGCCGGCCTTTTTAAACAGATCCGTCACGCCCTTGATTGGTATGATGGCCTCTCCTGGCTCCAAAACCTCCACGCCCTTAGCGGCGCACTTTATAGAGGTCTTTATGTCCGTTGACTGGAGTTCCACGCCGCTGGCGTCAGCTCTCATGCGCACGGTAGAAAAAATGTTCATCGAAGACGCTGTCCCTGCGCTCCGTTCAGCCAGGCTCCAGCTTTTTATAAAAGATGCTTTGTCGACTTTTAACTTCATTACTGACTATTCCCCCCAGAGGATATTAATCGGTGGATATGCATTCCGTCCTACGGTCTTTTATTATCTTTAATATATAAAATATAGAAGTCGTAGTCGTAGGGCCTGTGGATTAGTGGAAAACATGCATGAAAGCCGAGCCTCAGCAATTTATCCCTGTGTAAAAATAGTTCGGGATAACATATTGTTATCCACAATTTCCACAAAATAATTGTGGAAATAATATGTCTCCGAGGATAAAACTCCGGCAATCCACAGATAAAAACACCCTTTTTACAGCTTGTTCCTTATGTTATCCACAATAGTCTTTACGCGGATGTTGCTCTTTACGAGTTCTTCTATTTTTTTACACGCGTGTAGCACGGTGGTGTGATCCTTTTTGTTGAACGCGTAGCCGATCTGCTGGAGGCTGTCGTTAAGGCGATCCCTTGCCAGGTACATGGCTATCTGCCTTGCCAGCGCCAGGTCGGACGTCCGCTTCGTGGACACGAGGTCTTCTATCGTTATTCCGAAGCTCTCCGCTGTGAGCTGCTGAATATAGTCCACGCTTATCTGACCCTTTGCGTTGTGGCGCAGGATGTCCTTCAGCCACGTGCCGAGGTTTTCGATGTTAATCGGCTCAGCGTTTACGTTCGAGTAAGCGACGACCCTGTTTAAAGCCCCTTCCAGCTCCCTGATGTTGCTCGGTATGTTCTGAGCCAGGAATAAAATGACGTCTTCCGGTATCAGGTTTCCCTTGGCCTCCGCTTTTTTTTGGAGGATAGCGACCCGCGTTTCGAGATCCGGCTGGTTTATGTCGGTAACCAAACCCCATTCAAATCGTGAGACAAGACGCTCCTCTACGCCCTTGATCTCCTTCGGCGGCCTGTCCGAGCTTATGACGACCTGTTTTTTCGCCTCGTGCAGGCTGTTGAACGTATGGAAAAATTCCTCCTGTGTGCCCTCCTTGTCGCCTATGAACTGTATGTCGTCGATTAAAAGGACGTCCAGGTTTCTGTACTGAGTCCTGAACTCGTTGGTGCTGTTCGTTTTTATGGAGGTGATCATGTCGTTCGTAAATTTTTCCGAACTGACGTAAAGGGTGCGCGCGCCATGCTGCTTGTTTCTGACGTGATGAGCGATAGCGTGCATGAGGTGTGTCTTTCCGAGGCCGACGCCGCCCCAGATAAATAGCGGGTTGTAAGCATGCCCGGGCAATTCGCTCACAGCAAGGCTGGCCGCGTGAGCGAGGCGGTTTGACTTTCCGATAACGAAATTTTCAAATACGTATGTAGGGTTGAGTATGCCGTTTTCGTTAACCGGCGGTGCGCTCTGGGCCTGCTGCCTAGGAGGGATCTGCTGTTCTTCGTCCATGTGTATGGACACTGACGCTGCGTAGCCGCGCTCCATAAGAAATGCCTCTAAGGGCTTTATTATTTTTTTCTCCATATTTTCCTTTGCAAACGCGTTCGGGACATCTATCTCAAAAACGCCGTTATTTACAGCTATCGGAAGGCAGGTGCTGAGCCACATGTCAGTGGTGCCCGGCGGCAAAAAAGAGCTGGAGGAACTCAAGACGTCCTGCCAGATAGATTTAATGTCCTTTTCCAATTCTGATGCACCTCACCCTGGTTTCCCGCGCGCGCTCAACATTGCGAGACTAGGGGAGTATTCTATCACGTTTGCCGTGAAAAGGCCTCGAAAGGGTATGTGGAAAAAATGAGTCTTGAGATGTATTTATCCACCATACTTATCCACTTATCCACATAACAGCCTGTTTATTCTGTGTATAATGCCGGATTCCACTTCACTGCGGTTTCGACATGAACGCAACATGTAAAAAAGGACGAAGCCGCCAAAAATTACTGATTAAATGGCTGTGGAAAACGCCAAGCAGTTATACACGGATGTGTATAACATTTGTGCATAACTCGGAGGCCTGATTGCAGGGAACAAAGCGAAAAATATCATTTTTTGTAGTATTATTAATGTAACTTTGCTCTAAGGGTGGTGGAAACAATCAATAGGCGAGAATTTCTGAAGAAGTCGGCTGTTCTTGGGATCGGTGCCGGGGTACTCTTCCTGCCGAAGGGTCTCCGTTTCGCGTTGTCACAGGCGGAAGCGGAGGATTACCCTGATCTCGTGGCGGTAAAGGGAGGAAGGCCGGAGGTTATGTTCGACCGCGCGATAAAGGCTGTGGGAGGCATGGGCAGGTTTGTCAAAAAGGGGCAGAGTGTGCTTCTCAAGCCGAACATGTCCTGGGATACCGCGCCGGAAAACGCCTCCAACACCTCCCCCGCGCTAGTCGCCAATATCGTGAAGCACTGCCTGGGTGCGGGGGCGAAACGCGTCGTCGTGATGGATCACTCGATAGAATACTGGGAGAACAGCAAAAAAAGCAGCGGGATAGAGGCTGCGGCCTCAGAGGCCGGGGCCGTTTATGCCCCGGCTGAAAAGGAAGGCTATTACCAGAAGGTATCGGTGGGCGGCGAGCGGCTCAATGAGGCCATGGTACACGAGTCCCTTTTGGAGAGCGACGTGCTGATCAGCGTGCCGGTCCTCAAACACCACGGGGGCGCCGGAGTGAGCATCGCGGCCAAGAACCTCATGGGCTGCGTCTGGAACAGGATGGAGTATCACTCGAAGGGGCTCCAGCGCTGCATAGCGGATTTCCTTCGCGCCAGGAAACCGGATTTGAACGTCGTGGACGCCTACAGGGTGATAACGAGGAACGGCCCGAGGGGCGGTTCCCCCGCGGACGTAGTCGCCATGGGGTCACTGATTTTATCGCCGGACATCGTAGCGGCGGACACGGCGGCTTCCATGCTGCTTGGCCGCAAGCAGGGCGAGATCGAGCATATACGCCTCGCTGCGGAGGCTGGCTTAGGGCGCATGGATCTTTCAAAGCTGAGGATAGAGCGCGTCACGCTTTCTTAGCCCATGCCCAGTTCACGCTCATACGCCTTTGCTCGCGCCGGTATAGCTTATACTATACTTGGGTTATTCGTTTGCTCGTATTTTTCCCGCTCGACCGAGTGGAACGCCATACTGGCCATACTGGCCGGAGGGCAGTTCTCAGCCGCGCTCTACGGAACGGGCGTCTTTGGCATAGCCGTTATCTGCACTCTGGCGGTATCAGCCGTATTCGGCCGGGTATTCTGCTCGGTGCTCTGTCCGATGGGCGCTGCGCAGGAGTTGTTTTTCAGGATATGGCGCTCTGGCAAGGCCCGCTTCGTATCCCCGCTTAAAGTCAGGTTCCTGACGCCGTTTTTGGCCGGCCTGGCTGTCGCGGTACTAGGAGAACCGCTGATAACGATGGATCCAATATCAAATTTCGGGCGCGGCCTGAGCGAGATTGCGGCGGTCTTGCAAGGCGGGGCCGGCTGGCGAGAGTTCATTGAACTTGCGCTGCCGTTTTTTCTCGTACTCACGCTGGCGTTTTTTCGGGGGAGGCGGTTCTGCGACTGGTGTCCGGTCGGCTTGACGCTGGGCCTCCTGTCATCGGCCGCTCCGTTCGGGATGAGGATATCGGAGGGCTGCGTCTCATGCGGCCTCTGCGAAAAAAAATGCCCGGCCAACTGCGTAAACGCGCGGGAGAAAACAATCATGCGTGACCGCTGCGTCCTCTGCTTTTCGTGCCAGGCCGTCTGCAAGGGCGGTTTTGCCTCTTACGGCAAGACTTGGCTGGCAGGCTTTTCCGGGAGGAGGGAGTTTTTGAAGGCATCCGTTGCGCGGGCGTCGGCCTTTTTCTCCTGCGTCCTATTTCTGGCGGGGCCGAGCCTGAGCCTTTTCGCGAGCCGGGGCGGCACCCTTGGGGTTCAAAGAGAGGGGAACGGCGGGGAAGGAAGCGGCGGTCACATCCTGCCGCCTGGCGGAGGGGATATTGAACGTTACTTGTCGCTCTGCGTTGGATGCCAGGCTTGCGTCGCAGCCTGCCCTGTCAGGATCGTAAAGGCGAAAAATTCACCTCACCCTGAGCTGGATTATTCTGGCGATTTCTGTCAATATAACTGCACCGAGTGCGGTCGTGTATGTCCGACCAGGGCGATACGGCGGCTTAGTGTGGAAGAAAAGCGCAGGACCCGCGTCGCCCTCTCCAGCCTGACGTTCGAAAAGTGCGTCGTGGTCACGAAAGACCAGGCGTGCGGGGCCTGCGCGGAGGTATGCCCCACCAGGTCGCTCAGGATGGTGCCGTACACGGAGTTATCCGTTTCCGGCCTGACGAAGCCGGTTTTCGACGAGGCGTACTGCATCGGGTGCGGCGCGTGTCTTGCAGTGTGTCCTGCCGTGCCTGTCGCGTTCAGCGTCGACGCCGTCTCGCAGCAGACGCTGACGCCGGGGATACGCCCGACTGACGGCAGCGAGGACGTCCCGCCGCTTCCCGGCTTGGACGAGTTTCCATTTTAAGGGGGGATCCTTATGAATCTAGGCATGGGCGAAATAGCCCTTCTGATAGTCCTGGCCCTCGTCCTGTTTGGCGCAAAGCGGCTGCCGGAGGTAGGCCGCGCTGCAGGGAGCGCGATACGCGAGTTTAAATCCGCCCTTAACGGGGACGTGCCGAAGGATGGATCGGGCCGTTCAGGAGAACAGCCGCACGAGGCTGAGCCTCGGCGCGACGAATAAAGAAGCCTCTGGCGTAAAATGCCCCTGAAGGAGGGCGGATGGGAGGAACACCTCGAAGAGCTGAGGAGGCGTATCATAGCCGTCCTGGCCGTCTTTTCGGCGGCAACGCTCGTAGCTTTCCTGTTCTCCGACGAGCTGGCGGCGTTCCTCATGAACCCGGTTTCCGACCTTGGCGTCAAACTCTACACGTTCGCGCCGGCGGAGAAGTTCATGGCGTACATGCGGCTTGCCGTATGGACCGGCGTTATCGTGTCACTGCCGTTCTCTCTCTTGCAGGCAAGCGCTTTCGTGTGGCCGGCCCTGATAGGGAACGAGAGGGTATGCGCAGTCTCGGCGCTTTTCGTCGTCCCGCTTTTTTTCATGGCGGGCGCGTCTTTGGCCTACAGGTTCCTGTCGCCGGCTGTCCTGAAATTTTTCCTGTCATTCGGCCCTTCTGACTCGGTAGGGCAGCTCTGGGGGCTGACGGAGTATCTTTCGATGCTCTGGGCCCTGATGGTGGCGTCAGGCCTGCTGCTCCAGATGCCGCTCGCCCTCTTTCTGGCGTTTACACTTGGGTTTGTGACGCCGAAGCAGGTATCGCGCTTCAGGCCGCACGTGATATTCGTCTTGTTTTTGCTCGCCGGGATATGCACCCCGCCGGACGTAATATCGCAAATAGCCCTAGGCGTGCCGCTCTACTTGCTCTTTGAGCTGACGCTCCTGGCTGGGAGGCTCTTTGCCCCAAACCGTCAGTAAAGGCGCTTTTTTGATGACGGAAGAGCTGATTGATCAGCCGTAATCGCTAGGTTCGCGGCAAGTTTGAGTCATCACCTTATAAAATTTGTAAAGACGCGTTTCTCCGCTTCCGGCCTAGGGATGGTGTCTTTGGTCGCGTCGATTATTTTAAGCAGCCATGCCAGCGCCCTGGCGTTTTTCTTTATGGTCTGCACTCCCTCAAGATCCTTTAAGGCCTCCCCTTTATTCATTCCGTATGCGATAACCCAATACTGCGACGGAGGGGTTATCGTTTCCGAGAGGTTGAAAAAGTTCATCAATTGATGGACCACATCCACCCCTCCGGCGCGCCTGGCTATAGATACTGCGGTTCCTGCCTTGTATTTCAAGTATCTTGAGCCGGAGAAGAAAACGCGGTCGAGAAACGATTTCATCCCACCCGGGATGCCTGAATAATAAGTCGGCGCGCCTAGGATCAGGCCGTCAGCAGCCCTCATCTTTCTTGACGCTTCGTCGACGAGGTCGTCCTTAAAAACACACATGTGGTTCTCAGAGTTCTGACAGTAAAAACATCCTATGCAACCATTGATTTTTTCTATGCCCGGGTGGATTAACTCCGTTTCAATGTCATCTTCGCGCAAAACGTCGGCCATCATGGCTAGCGCCTCCGCCGTGTTGCCATCCTTATGGGGGCTGCCGTTCACCGCTACTACCTTCATGAGATCATCTCCATTATATATTGGCAAATATCCCGCCTCATCGGGCTACGATGGGGCGGGATATAAAAGGACGGTGAAAATCGTCCGGCGTTACACGTCTTCTGGGCGGACGGCCCAAGGTATGTCCTTGATCTGCTCCCAGCGTTCTTTTGAAATTGCGTAACCGGTTCCAGGCCCGCTATAGCGATTCGGGTCATTTATCGCGCTGAAAACCGTGCCATCACTTTCGACCCACGCAGAAGTCTGGAGATAGTCGCCGGCGACGCGCTGACGCATCATGAGGATTATGGACTCGGCGATGTCGCGGAACCCTCGCTTTGCAAGGGCTTTGGCGATATCAACCCCGTTTATACCGTCCTTCATAAGCCTCTCAGCGGCTTTTAGGTCTTCAGGGACATCCCGGTCGCCCATGTCTTTGCTTCCGTGGGCATATATGGCGCGTTCAATCTCCTCGTCGGTGATGCGCGGAAATCCCAGTTCTTCATAAACAGCCTGGAGCGCCCGGGCGCCCTTGCTTCGAATGGCGATTACATCTTCCTCGCTTACGGGGAAAAGGCCTCCGTCGATCTTGAAATCGCGCTGCGTGGCGAGATAATCGTCCAAGTCGTCTATATCCCAATTTGAGCCAGCAAACATATTGTCATAGTTAGGCACCGCCGAGTAACCTGAAAAAATCCAGTCCGTGCCCGCAAAGAGCTGAGGAATGGTACGCGCGGTGCGCCGCTGGTCGGAATGAGAGAAAGACTGGTCATTGCCGGAGGCCACTTCGAGATCCAGGGCCATCGCCACTAAGTTCTCCGCGGCTATCGCCCGCAGACCGCTCGGAACCGCGCCTGGCACGCCGACGCATGATATGGAGCCGTTTTGAAGCCCCTGTGACCCCGCTCCCTTCGTCACCATTACGCAGAGAACCTCCAGGTAAAGCATCGATTTGCCATCCGCCGCGCCCATCTCGACCTCCGAGCCTGTTCCGCTCGTGAAGCGCATCTTCAGTCCGCGGCTGGCATAGGCGGAAGCTAAGAATGCCTTCGACCACGGAGTGTCGTCCCCGTCGACGAAGACTCTTTCCGTCCCGTAGACGGAGACAGTCTCCGCGTAGTTTGTCAGCCCTCTCATGCCGATCTCTAGTTCGAATGCCTCTTCGAGCGCGTCCTGCGAGAGAGTCCCTGGCCGGCCTGTCTGTCCGCCGACCAGGAGGGAAAGCGCGTTCAGCGGGCCGTAACGGGCAACCGCGACTGTCGTTTCCATCTCCTTAAAGCCGCGTAGCGCCGCTTCAGCCGCGTCTGCGGCCAAAAGAACGGGGTGATCTTTGAAATTCGTAACGTGGCACTGGTTGGCCGGAGTTTGCCGGCAGCGCATCTTCTGCATCGCCATCATTATCTCGGTTATATTCATGCTGTCCATGACCCAGGCGATCTTAGCAGGCGTCAGGGATGTGAAAAGACGGATACATTCAGAACGCGGCACATTGATATCCACCAGCATCCTGGCAAGCTCGAGATTGCTCTTGCCCATTGCCTCGGGAGAGTTTTGTATGTTGATGGAATAGTCGGCGACGAACTGCTCGACAATTGAGAAATCTTCACGGCGCTTCCCATCCATCTCGACTATCTTGCCGCCCTCAATCCTGATCGAGGGCGTTGGATCGTTCGGGCTGCCCATCGCGTAAAGCCCCACGTCAATCCATTCCCCGATGAAACCGTCCTTGTGAACCGGGCGGTTCTCCAGCACTTCGAACCTCTTGTTTCGTTTCCCTGCCACCATTTTGATGCCCCCCGACTTTTTGGTTTGGAATATATGTACGCCAAAATTCGTGTATATGCACGAATCTTGAGCAAAAAAATTACAGCGCCTCTATTTTGGACAACAGCCTTGTAAGCGTTTCCAGGCCTTCTTCTCCAATCTGCTTGAGGACTCCCTCTTGTGCCTGTTCCCAAAAGGGAATCGCGACATCCACGGTTTGATTGCCGAGTGGCGTCAGCCGTACCTGATTGTCCCGTTTTCCAGCCTGCGAAATGTCTTCTATGTACCCGGCTTTAAAAAGAGGCTTTAAACCCCGCACAAGCGTGCTCCTATCTAAGCCGATGTGATTCGCGAGCCTGCTTACGCTGGAAATGCCTATGTCCCTGAGATTTTTCAGCATTGAAAACTGGTTCAGCGTAATCCCTGCAGGACTCAACAGCTGGTCATAATAGTCTGTGACGGCTACGGCGGCCCTCCTGACATTTATGCAGTGACAACTGCTTTTTCGCGTCGACCTGAATATGTTTTCAACGCCCCTTAGTTTGTTGTATATGCACTTAAAGTATAATGATAAATAATCACGTGTCAAGGGGTCATTGTCAAAAGTGGCGTGAATTAATATCAGGGGCCGATTGGAAAATTTACCCCGCCGGGCTGCGGAGGCGAGCTGCGATTTCAAAACATAACGAGCGTATCTTTTATCGCCCTTTCTATTTGTTGTTTTTTGTCAAATACCTAGGGGGCATGAAACAATACACAATCCGCACGAATTTTTTCTGTTTTTCAAACTAATAAATTCACTTCTTTTTTGATTGCACAATTTATAGTCGATAAGTTCATTTCTGTGCATACCATACTTCCATAAATTATTTTTTAATGCTCCATAAGGACAAACCTCAATGCATTTATTACAATTTATATCACAGAAGCTGCCCTTAACAGGCTCAACTGCCGGAATGTTGATGTCGGTAATAATGGCATCTATTCTTACTCTGGGACCAAATCCCCTTGACACAAGGACTCCGTTTTTACCAATCCAACCCATGCCGGCGTTCACGGCTCCAAATTTATACGAAAAAGGTACACATAGGTCTTTTTCGTTGGCCTGTGCTTCTTGCGGGATATAATATGCAATATTATTATTTTTTAATAATTCTTTCATTTTTACTAATATATTTCTGCTATGATCTCTTGTCTCACATAAAATTTTTTCAAAAATATCTTCTGAATAATTTTGTAAGGTAATAATTTCTGTATGGCGCGTTACCATTATAATTGCCGACTTATAATGGTTGGGCAACATACAGTAGCCGACGGGCGAAAATCCAATATCAATATACGGATCGCTGTCAATTAATTTTTTTATCTCATTAATTATCATTATCGCTTGCCCCATTATCGTAGTTAAAAGATTGTCATTTAATGATATTTTAACTACTTTTTAAGTGGAAAGTATTTTGTGCAAAACGCCGAAAATAAACTTTCTTGAAATACTACCGTGACAAGATGTATCACGTCACCTAAAGGTTCAATTATCAACGGCCGCCTCTCTTCAAGAACGAGTCGAGCGCCCTGCATACGGCGGAGGTGAATACGCCGGCGACCAAGGCTTCGGGGATGCCGTGGACGAATACCACCGACAGTATCATGCCGAGTACCAGTTCGGCGGCTGAACTGGTGGCGCTCGCGTAGGCGTTCTGGAATATCAGGAAGATCAGGCCCATGACCAGCACGGTATTTGTCAAAGAGCCGGCCAGCCCGGCGAGGAATGTCGACACGAAACGCCATTTCGCGCTTGCGGCGGCAAGTTTGCTGAAAAATTTATCGGCGTAATATGGCGTGACGCCCACCAGTATGCGAGGGCCAAAGCAGACCAGGAGGGCCCAGAGGCTTCCGCTGTCCGTACCGGGCAGGGGGATGAGCGGAGAGAAGACAAAAGAGGTCAAGGTAGGCGATATAGTGGCCCTGAGCAAGCTAGCCAGGCCGAAGAGAAAGCCGAGGAAGGCGCCGATCCTAGGCCCCATGACGATGGCCCCTATTATCACGGGCACGTGTATCACCGTGGCGTTCATCGCTCCAAGCGGTATGAAACCCAGCGGGGAAAAGGTCATGATGAATATTATGGCGGCGAACATGGACGTGACCGCAAAATCGCGAACCTTTGAAGAGCCGTTCACGATGAAGTCCCCTCCCCTCGCGCGCAAGGCGTTTGCGTGGGCATCGAGGCCTTCCGTGCGCGCAAGCGTTTCGCCAGGGCCGCAGAGGCGCCGAGCCCCGGCCGGGGAGAGATCGAGGTGCGTCATGACCTTCATGAACGACCCCGTCCAGAGCCCGCTCGAAAATTTCGCGCGCCCTGCCGTAGGCAGGGTGTGATTCGTTCCGGCTATATAGTCGCCGAACACCTCGCTGCTGCTGTACCCGAGGAAGGCCGCGCCGTAGGAGCGGCACTTTTCCAGCGCGTCGCGTGGGTTTGCGAGCGCGAGCTGCAGGTGTTCCGGGGCTATGGAATTGGCGTAATCTATGGCGTCGTCTAGCGAGTCCGCGATCCCAACTGCCCCGTTGCGCCTCCATGACGCCTCCGCCGTTTCCTTGGTCGCCAGGCGCGGGAGCAGTGAGTCCAGCTCGTCCGTCACGCTCCGGGCGGACGCTTCGCTGGTTGTCACTAGGCAAGCCCTGGCCATTGGGTCGTGTTCCGATTGGGCCAGCAGGTCCCGCGCCGCGTACTTATAGTTCGCTCCCTCGTCAGCCAGGATAAGGACCTCGCTCGGGCCGGCCACGCCGTCTATCCCTACCGTTCCGAAGAAGGCCCTCTTGGCCTCCGCGACGTAGGCGTTCCCTGGGCCGGCGATAAAGTCGACCTTGCCGATCCCGCCCGCCCCGAGGGCCGCCGCCGCTATCGCCTGCGCTCCGCCTATGGCCCATATCTCGCGGACGCCCAAAAGCGCCAGGGCCGCCAGGACGGTGGCGTCGATTTTGCCGTCACGCCCGGGGGGCGAGAACGCCGCTATCCTTTTGACCCCTGCCTCCTGAGCTGGGACGACGCACATGACGGCCGAGCTGACCAGCGGGTATCTGCCGCCAGGGATATAGACGGCGGCGCTGTCGACTGGCACGTAGCGGAGGCCGGCGCGCACTCCAGGGGAGAGATTCCACTCGTGGCCCGACAGAGTTTCCATTTCGAGCGAGTGGAATCGCCTGACGTTGCGGATGGACTCCTCGATGGCCGACCGGACGGCTGGATTGAGCGATTCCAGCTCTGCTAAGGCCGTCTCGTATGGCGTCTCGAACGGCCCTCCGTACCCGTCCAGCCTCAGCGAGTATTCCCGTACCGCGTCCATGCCGCGAAGCCTTACCTCCCGCGCGATTTCTGCTACGGTCTGCGCTACCTCTGTAGCCGTCCTGTCCGATGGCGGCTCGCTCTCCTTTAGCCAGCGTATGAAAGATTTTTCCGTGTCCATGTCAGCCCCTCATTTCACAGTGCCGTCTGTTTAATCTATACGAATACGCAAAATCTGTCAAAAGAACCCCGCAATGGGGTTATAATCTTAAAAAAATATGAAGGCGGATTTATTGTCAGGTGTCTAATGGGCAAAGGATTAAACTCTTGCGGCGTCTGTATTCCCAAACGGCAAATGTCGTTTAAGCGAATTAATCGGTGTTTTCATAGGTTCAACGCGAAAATCCTTGCGAGGTGAGGCAGATGGTGTTTAATGTTATGTTTCACGTGGAACGCAGATATTCATTATTCTTCCGGATTGTGATGGCGGTGCTTTTCTCCGTAATTCTGAGCCAGCCGGCCCACGCCGGCGTCACCGACTCCGAAATGGCCAGCCACATGGCATACCTTTTGGGCGAGAGGTTTTATCCTGATTCGCTGTCCGTGACCGTCAAGGAGAGCCGGGCCTATGCCGAGATGCGCGGCGTAACCCTGAGCGGGATAAGGATAGACTCCATGCGCCTGGACGCGCTTCTGGCATATAAAGACGCCGCGCTGTCGGACGACGTCGATTCCCTTGCCTCCCTTATAGGCTACTCCAAAGGGGAGCTGATTTTGCTTGAAGACGATGTGAACGCGTACTTCGACGAAAACGAACAAAGAGGCTTCTCAAAGCTCCGCTTCGACTTCTCTCCTACAGGATTCAAGGCGAACGGCGTATTCAGCGCGGAATTCATCTTCACCCTTCGGATACGCCTGGAGGCAAGGGGAGTCCTGGAGCTCAAGCGCGACGGCGTTTATCTTGAGGACGTGGCAATATACGTCGAAAACATCAAACAGCCGGATTCGCTGACAAAAAAGATAGTGTCCAGGGTGAACCCGCTTTTGGAGTTTAGCGACATTCCGTTCAAGGTAAAATTCGACACTATGACGATGAGCGATTCGTCGGCGAAGATGAGCGGATCTCCTGAGAAGATGGCAGACGGAAGCACCGCCGTCTGGGAGGGGGGCGCAGCGCAGTGAGCGGTTTCCCTGTGGTGCGGATGAGGCGGCTCCGCCAGAACCGGACGATCCGCGACATGCTGACTGAGGTGACGCTTGAGCCGAGGCATCTCATACTCCCGTTATTCGTCTGTCCCGGGGAGGGCGTGCGCGCCCCCGTCCCGTCGTTTCCGGGGGTATCCCACTGGAGCGCCGATATGCTCCGGGAGGTCGTAGAACCGGCGATCCAGAGCGGGGTCAGGGCTTTTTTGCTGTTCGGCCTCCCGACCTATAAGGACGAGGACGGGACGAGCGCCTTCGACGACGGACAGCCTGTGCAGCGCGCACTCAGGTTTTTGAGGGAGAGCTACCCTGACGCGGTGCTGATAGCCGACGCCTGCATGTGCGAGTACACCAGCCACGGACACTGCGGCTGCCTTTCGCCTGACGGCAGCGTGGACAACGACGCCACGCTGGAGTTGCTTTCGAAGGTCGCCGTGAGCCAGGCGAAGGCCGGTGCGCACGTGATAGCGCCGTCGGACATGATGGACGGCAGAGTCGGGGCCATCCGCGCTGCGCTGGACGGCGAGGGGTTCTCAGGCATTGGCATAATGAGCTACGCGGCAAAGCAAGCGTCGGCCTTTTACGGGCCGTTCCGCGACGCCGCAGGGAGCTCTCCGGGCTTTGGCGACAGGAAGGGCTATCAGCTCCCCTGCTCGAACCCTAGGGAAATAGTGCGCGACGCGCTCATGGACGCCGACGAGGGCGCGGATATTCTGATAGTAAAGCCCGCAGTGCCATATCTCGACATAGCCGCGAAGCTGCGGGCGCGCACGGATCTCCCTCTGGCCGGTTATGTCGTGAGCGGCGAATATATGCTCCTCCACTCCGCCATCGCGTCAGGCTCGCTCGAACGCGCCCGCGGCCTGCTTGAGTATCACACGGCTGTAAGGCGCGCCGGATGTGGCCTCGTGATAACGTACTTCGCGACGGAGCTGGCTGGCCTGCTCGGATAGGCGGCGTTACGGCGGAGATGACAGACTACACGCTCGTCCGCTCCAGGCGGAAGACCGTCGCGCTGTATGTCCGTGAGGGCGGCGTTGAGGTCAGGGCGCCTCTCAGGACGCCCAAGCGCGAGATTGACAGGTTTGTCGCGTCTAAGGGGACGTGGATCACGGACAAACTGGCAGAGTCAGCAGAACGTGCGGGCCGGCGGCGGGAGTTCGCGCTCGACTACGGCAATACCGTCACCTACCGCCAAAAGGAGTATCCCGTCGTCGCCGTGGAGGGCAATTGCGCCGGTTTCGGCGACGAGCGCTTTTATATGCCGCCCGGCCTTTCACCGGAGCAGATTAAATCCGCTTGCGTCCTTACTTACCGTATGCTCGCCAAGCGCGACCTGACCCAAAGGGCGCACGAGTTCGCGGGGCGGATGAACGTCACGCCGGCGTCGGTCAAGATAAACGGCGCGGCCAGCCGTTGGGGCAGTTGCTCCTCCAGGAAGAACATAAACTTCTCCTGGCGGTTGATCATGGCCGGCGATGACGTGATCGACTACGTGGTCGTCCATGAACTGGCGCATCTGACCGAGATGAACCACTCGGACAGATTCTGGAGCATCGTCGGAAGCGTCCTCCCCGATTACCGCCGGCGCATAGCGCTGCTGAAAGAACTCCAGCGGCGCCTGAGCTGCGAGAACTGGGAGTGACTGGCGGAAAAGAGGAGATTGAGCGCTAGTGGGAGACTACGTCATATTCGATCCCTGGCTTCCCCGCATTGCCGTAAATAAGGTTATTTAATTAGCGGTTCCTTAGATAATCCTCAGCAGGTCAGGCTTGTCGTTGAGGTACTCGTGGACTATCTGATTGTCGTTCATGCGCGAGACAAGGAGGCCGAAGTCGTCGGGCGAGCTGATTTCGATCCCGACGATTGCGGGGCCTTTTTCCATTGCGTTCTTCTTGGCGTACTGAAAGAGGGTGATGTCGTCGTTAGGGCCAAGCACCTTCTCCAGGAACTCGCGCAGGGCGCCTGCCCTTTGGGGGAAGCGCACGATGAAGTAGTGCTTCAGCCCCTCGAACAGCATGGAGCGCTCCTTTATCTCCTCCATGCGCGTTATGTCATTGTTGCTGCCGCTCACCAGGCACACGACGTTTTTGCCGCGGATCGCGCCGCCTAAGAGGGAAAGGGCTGCGATGGAGGCTGCTCCGGCCGGCTCGGCCACTATCGCGCTTTCGTTGTAGAGCTCCAGTATCGTGGAGCAAATTTTCCCCTCCGGCACGACAAGTATGTCGTCGAGGTTTTTCCTGCATATCCTGTAGGTTATCTCTCCGGGGGTCCGGACGGCGATACCGTCGGCGAAGGTGTCTATTTCCTCTAGCGTAGTAACCTGGCCGGCCTCGAACGAGCGTTTCATGGACGCCGCACCTGCTGCCTCCACCCCGATGATCTGCGTCTCCGGGCTTATGGCCTTGAACACGCTCGATACGCCCGATGCCAGGCCGCCGCCGCCGACTGGCAGCAACAGGTAGTCGATGGGTTTTTTCGTGTCGTTCAGTATATCCAGCCCGACCGTCCCCTGCCCCTCGATGATCAGCGGGTCGTTGAACGGATGTACGAACGTGGCGCCGTTCTCCTCGCAGTACTTTACTGCCTCCTCGCAGGAGTCGTCGTAAGTGTCGCCACAGAGAACTATCTCCGCGCTCTTCTTGCCGTGCATCCTGACCTGCGCTATCTTCTGCTGCGGGGTCGGTTTCGGCATGAATATGGTCGCCTTTATGCCAAGCATGTTCGCCGCCAGCGCCACCCCCTGCGCGTGGTTCCCGGCGCTGGCGCACACCACGCCTGCAGCCGCTTCCTCATCTGACAGGCTCGATATTTTGTTATACGCGCCCCTTATCTTGTACGAACGGACAACCTGCAGATCCTCGCGCTTCAGCATGATTTCGGCGTCGTGCTTGTCCGAGAGAGGGGCGTTCCTGGTGAGCGGGGTAGCGGTAACGACGGTGCCTATCCGCTGTTTCGCCCGCTGTATGTCGCTTAGTCGGGGCCAGTAATCGTCGTGAGTCTCTGTCGTCATATCCGGTAGCCTCCAGAATCAGTAATTGTCGCCGGGTCAATTTTGCATGGGTGTAATAATACACTACAGCGTGATGCTTACGGTGTATTTTTTTATGAAGTCGGTGGGATGGTAGGACATCTTGGCGTCCCGGAGCCCCGGGTCGTCCATGTCCTCCTCGCGGTTTACGATGCTGAACCCTCTGCCCTCATGGAGGAGGAATTCGTGGTTGATCACCTGATAAGCGGCGTTAAATTCAAGGCTTGCCTTCTCGAAGTGGATCATCAGGATCTCATCTCCGACGTTCTCGGCAATCGTGTACGCGACGACATCCCCCATTACCTCCAGCGCGCCGCCGAGCAGTTGCGGCAGCCTGGGCCAGTTGCCCAGTATGTTGCGGATTATGCCGTCGCTTTCCATCTCGATGCTGCCGGTCTGGCTGAAGGCACGGTAAGACTCGCACCACTTCTCTTGGAACTCCGCGATCCTGGGCAGCAGATCCTCTGTTATGGTGAGATACTTGTACGGGTTTTGCTTGACAAACTGGTTTATGCGGTTGCGTTTTTTGACGTACTTATTGCCCGAAAGCTCAGATAAGTCCTCCGTGTGGTGGAGATACTCCCAGCTTGCCCTGTTTTCTTCAGCTTGTACGGCGTCACCCAGTTGTTCGCGCCATATATCGAGCAGCGCTTCGGGGACGAGCTGAAAGACGGCGGGGCTGTCGAACCTGGCGCGGAGCATGTCACCCCAGTCAGGGCGTGCCCACCTGCCGACGGGCGCCAGATAGTGCCTCTCAGGCGTTTCCCCGCGAATCCATGCCAGCTCCTCGTCCTCCTCGAACGCGAACTGATAGCCGAGCGCGCGCTTCCAGCATAGCAGGACGCCAGACGAGTAGTCGGACGATTTCTGCTGAGTTTTTTTCCATAGCTCCATGTAGGGGGTAATGGTGTCAAGATTCACTGATTTGAACAGTAGTCTCACAAACAGGCCTCCAAGTCACAATTATAAATTTACTTTAGCATATTTAGCCTACCGAGAGAAGAGTGCAAATTAAACTTCAAACTTCGGCGTCGGGCTGGTAGAATAGACTCACTTCAGTCAAGAATGGTTTCACGTGACGCCGCAGATGTATTAAAAAAGACCGGCATTCTCGATGGGGGGAATATAGATTGAGCGAAGACGAAAAAAAAGCGGCCCAGGAAGGTCACGCGCAAGAGGACGGCTCACCTATGCGCGAGGAGGCGGATGGCGTAGGAGAAAAACAGCGTAACGTCCCGAAGGCGGAATTTAAAATAGCCAAAATGATATTGATAGCTGTGCTTTTAGCGGGCGGCGCCCTTTATTACAGAGACAGCTACCTGCCTGAGAGGCTCTTTCAGGCAGCGGGCCGCAGCTTTGAAGAGGGCGACTACGGGGAGGCGATAGAGACTTACCGCAGGGCGCTCGACGTAAAACCGCAGCAAACGGGCATCCACTTTCGGATGGGGTATTCTATGGAAAAGCAGGGGGACTACAGGGGCGCGATGGACGAGTACGCGGCTCACCTGAATGACGAGCCGGACGACAGGGAGGCGCTGTTTCGGCTTGGGACGCTTTACTTTGACCACGATATGCACCAAGACGCGTTAAACGCCCTCAAAAGGGCGAAAGACCTGGGCGCGCCTGCGAGCGCTGATTATATGACAGGCGCGGCGGCGGAATCCCTTGGCGACCTAAAGGCGGCGCGTGAAGGCTTTATGGAGGCCATTCGCCGAAGCGGGGGTGACGCCGAGCTGCTTTACGCGTCTTCAAAGGCACTGATGCGGCTGGGCGGTTATCCCGAAGCGCTCAGCGGTTTTACGGAGATGGGCAAATTCGTTGCCTCCGGTGACACGCGGGCCTTCCACGGCTCAAACGCGGCTAAGGCCATGCTGGGATGGCCGACGGATCCTGCCTGCGTTATCGAGCCGGGCGTCGCTTTCGGCAGCGTGACGCTGGGCGAGACCAGCGGGGATTTGATAGCGGACTCACATTGGGGATCCCCCAAAGAGCAGGTCGCCGACGGGGAACATTCGGTCTGGGGTTACGGCGGCAGCGTAGAAGCGCCTGAGACGCTCATTTTTATGGAAAACGACGCCGTTATTGAGATCGTTTCGAGCGCGAAGGACTTCAAGACCCCCGACGGGCTCGGGGTCGCTAACTTCAAGGAACCCAAGTACGCCGGCAGGTTTGACAGATGGATGGCGAAGATGGGGGATGCCGTCACGCTATACCGGTATGTTTTAAAGGAGGGCGGGCTGGCCTTCTTTGCTGTAGGCGATCTTGACTCCGCCGTGGTCTATAGCGGAGATATGCCGCTTTCGAAGGTCGACGGCAACGAGTGGGTAAAAATAGAGTAGAGCGCATACGGTTCGTGACAGACATGTTGCTTGACATTGCCCTTGGCTTTTCTATATGATACAACGCGTGAACGAGCCGCAGCAGGATGGGCGCGGCGGTCACAAAGGAGGAGTTGCGAGGTGGTGGATTCCGCTCTTGATTTTATGCCTGACGACGAACCCCTGCTAAATCAAGAAAAGGGCAATTCGAAAGAGCAGCCCGCCCCTGCCGGTATACGCAGGGAGAGGATAAAGATAATAGGGGTCGGGGGGGGCGGTAACAATGCCCTTGACCACATAATCAGGAACGGCGTCCAGGGAGTCGAGTTCCTGGCCATAAATACTGATGCCCACTGCCTTGAAAAGTGCCTCTCAGTGGAAAAGCTGATGCTCGGCGAGAGGCTTACAAAGGGACACGGCGCCGGCGCGAGCCCGGAAATTGGCGAGTCCGCCGCGCTAGAGTCCCGCGATGAGATCAGGTCGTGCCTCAAGGGGTGCGACATGGTTTACCTGGCGGCCGGAATGGGCGGCGGGACAGGGACAGGCGCTCTTCCGGTCATAGCCGAGATCGCGAAGGACATGGGCATACTCACGGTTTCCGTGGTAACGCGCCCGTTCTCCTTCGAGGGGAAAAAGCGGAAGGGCCACGCCGACAGCGGCATCGAAAAGTTAAAGGATTTCGTCGACGCGCTCATCGTAGTCCCCAACGACCGGCTGCTTCAGCTCTCGGATCGCACCACGTCGCTGGCCGACGCCTTTGCGATGGCCGACACGGTACTCCGCCAGGCGGTCCAGGGGGTCACGGACCTCATCACCAGACCAGGGGAGCTGAACGTGGATTTCGCGGATCTCAAGAGCGTAATGCAGCACGCCGGCGGCGCAGTGATGGGCGTCGGCACCGGGAAGGGCGAAACGAGGGCAGACGACGCGCTGAGGCGGGCGATGGAGTGTCCTCTGATGGAAAATTCCGTACACGGCGCGAAGGGAGTTATTTTGAACGTCACGGCAAGCTCGGGCATCGGGCTGCTGGAAGTCCAGGAAGCCGCGACAAAGCTGCAGGGGCTCATAGACCCGGACGCTACGTTTAAGTGGGGCATGGTGTACGACGAGGATATGGCGGACGATGTTCAGATGATCGTAATCGCGACCGGTTTCGAGCTGGATCCTGGGCAGCAGCCCGCAGGAAGCGCGAAGCAGCCAGCTAAAGGAGAGGCCGCGCTGCCGTCGGAGTCCCTTTTTGACATCGCGTCGCCCATAGATACGCCGGCGTACTTGAGGATGAAGGACAGGAGATCTAAGTTTCTGAGATAGTGAAGCCGCTTTATAGTCACTGGACGATACGCAGCGCCGGGCCGGATTTTTAAAATCTGGCCCGGCGCTTTTTGATGGATTCCCTGGAGCGGCGTCCTGGGCGGGCGAGCCGTTCTGATTTTTTCTGTTAAAGATCAAGATAAATCAATGCCTATAAACTCATATTATTGCCATTTGGCTCTCGTTTTTGCCAATGCGGTCGTGTTAGAATCACAGAGTTTTACTTCTCCAAAATACGTTATAACCGTTCAGGGGGTTTCATCGTGTCAGGGACAGAGAAGAACGCGGCGGCTGCGCATCACTGGCTGTCGACAAAGGGAATGGCGTACTGTGCGCTTTTCGCCGTTTTGACGGGAATTGGCGCGAATATCAAGATACCGCTTCCGTATGTGCCGTTGACGCTTCAAACGGTTTTGGTCCTTATGAGCGGGATGCTTTTGGGAGGGCGTCGCGCAGCAGTGGCGATGGCTATGTACATGCTGACGGGCTTGCTCGGTCTGCCGGTATTCGCCGGAGGAGGCGGGTTTCAGAGCCTGCTTTCGCCATCCTTCGGCTTCGTCGTGGGCTTTATCCCGGCCGGGTGGGTGACGGGGCGTATATGCGAAGCCCTTAAGGTAAGCGGGATCTCGCTCCGTGACACCGCCGCGAGGTCGTTTGCCTGCCTTGCCGGCGTGTTTGTCTACGATCTCGTGGGTTGCGCATGGCTATATTTCAACTTGAACTTCATCGTCGGCAAGGGCGTCAGCGTCAGCCAGACGATCGCAGCCGGCCTGCTGCCGTTCCTGCTCACGGACGCGATCAAGCTGGTGGTGGCCATAATTATCTCAGGAGTAATTTCCAGCCGTATCGGAAAAGGCGGGGAGCGTCCGTTTACATGATTAGACTAATGTAGCTTCTCGGGTCACAATCGGTAATGTTGGTGTTGCCGAGCGGCTGTCCTTGCCGCTTTTGGCATTTTGCCCTCTTGGCCGCTGATTTCTCAACTGGCAGAAACCACATCAGTGCCGTCCGGTCTAAGGCAGGGCGCTGAACCCCCTCTTAAAAAACACCCTTTTGGACATAATCTTCGGCAACTGCGGCGAGAAGGAGCATCCAGCCGCTTCCTGCCGCGACAGCCGCAAATATGATCCTAGCCATGTTGTTGACGCGGCTGGTTGGTTTGATTTGGAAGAAAACCTCGACGCTTCGTGTCGGGCGGAGCATGACGTTGCGCTGTTTTTGACGCAGCATTGGCGCAAATATTGCCGCATGAGAGGCCAATCTAGTCATAAAAAGTGATTATGGGAATTGATTATTATTGATCTTTATCTCGGCTCTCCTCCCCCGTTGTATAATTAAGCGGCAAAAAAGGAGCTGAGGGATTCATGGAAGCAAGCCACGAATTTGATTTCGAGATATGCAACAGCCGCATAAGGCCGATAGCCGACGATCTTATCAAGAAGTACGATGAACTTCGTCACATTGACGTGAGCAAGATTCTTTTCGTCGTGAACCATAAATCTTCCGGCAGCAAGAAGAGGGTGGTGCTAGCGCGCACCGGAAGGGTGCCTGACAAGTGGAGGGACGTCCTGTTCCAGCTCGGCGCGTGTTCTTACTTCTATCTGGTAGAGTTTTACGGGAAGACAACAGCGAGCCTTGACGAGAACCAGATGACGGCCCTCGTCTACAGGGAGCTGCGCAGGATAGGGCCGGAGGGACAGATAAACCCACCTGACATACACGACTGGTGGCAGGTTCTGATAGGGCTGGGGCCTCATTGGTTCTATCCGGATGCGGTTATCCCTAATTTGCTGGATGACAGCGTCGACTGGAAAAGGCTCATGGGGAACAGCTACGAAGCGCCGCGTTCGCCCGATTGACCCCGTGCGGCTCCACGCGCAAAACAGGAATTTTCAGAAAAGTCTGATTGATTGTCAGGGGACAAAAGGGCGAAAATTTAAACCCTCGCGGCACCTGCTTCCCCAAACAGCTAAATATCGTTTAGGCTAATTAATCAGTGCTTCCTCAATATAAACGGGGGTGTGTAGTATGGTATCCAAAAAGAACTTTCCCTTTTACGCAGGACTCCTTTCGCTGCTGATTCTGTTCGCGCTGTTCGCATGGATGGCGCAGGAGGGTGCGGAAGAAGGTTTTTCAGTTCGGAGCTTTGCTCCGCAGGGCTTAATAAGGGTTGGTGAACCCATCAGGATAACATTCACGTCAGATGTCGTTTCGAGCGGCGATGTAGGAAAAACACTCGGGGCGGGCGAGCTTCCAGTTTCAATAACCCCCGAGCTCGATGGATATGGTATGTGGACCGACAGCGCTACGTTCTCATTCAGCCCTGTCGGCATAATGGAGGCTACCTCCTATACTGCCTCGATAAAAAACGGCCTGCGCGACGTTCGCGGATCTGTGATAACAGGTACGCGTGAATATGCGTTTTTCACCGCGCCACTTGAATTTATGAGCTTTCGCCAGACGAATTTCGATGCGGGCGAGGGGTATGTGGACTACCAGCTCTCTTTTTCCCATCGGGTAGGCACGGAGAAGCTCAAGGAGTTTTTGAGCGTGAAGGATTCTTCTGGCGAGACTGTCCCGTTTACCCTCGGAAACAGGGATGACATGAAAGTCGCTCAGGTACGCGTTCCAGCCGGCGACGCCTCGCCGATCGAATTTCATATTGAAAAGGGCCTTCCGCCGGAGTATGGGACGCTGGGTCTCAAAGAAGCCGTGTCCGTAAAGGTCGAGCGCGACCTAGGGCTTAAGGTTCTCGATTCTGGCGCCGAGACCTCTTACGACTACTATGGCGAGTCGTCAATTTATATCTATCTCTCCTCCAATATTGATATGAGCAAAGCGGCGGAATTTATCGAGGTCACGCCTAAAGGGGAGATTAAGTATGAAGCCTATAACTCCATGCTTAGAATTATAGGCAATTTCAAACATCGCGACAAGATTACGGTTCGCCTCAAAAAAGGCTTGCCTCCGATGAGAGGGCCTGCCCTCGCAGAGGACTGGACGCGATCGTTCATCTTCCCGGACGCCGAGCCGAGTGTATTCTTTCAGCACAGCGGGCGTTTTTTATCGCCCGCCACAGAGTCCTTCGTGCTGCCTGTCTCTACGGTGAATATGGAAAAATTAGAGATTGACGTCAAGCGCGTTTATGACAACAACGTCTCCTTTGTTATGTTAGGGGGATGGCCGTACTACATTGACAGCCTTGCGGAGGACGTCTCAAGTGCGTCATACACGGTGGACTCAACGCCTAACGAGATGATGCGAAGCGCTATAGACTTAAAAAACATAATAGGTGACACTAAAGGGATCTTCACCATCACTGCAAGAGGCCCGAATTACTGGCCGTGGGGCCGCGATACTGTTAACGTCACGGACATGGCCGGGACGTTGAAGTTCTCTGACACCAGCCTGATTGCGTGGGTAAATTCTATCGCGGGGGGCAAGCCTGTCTCCGGCGTGAACGTCAAGGTGTACTCTAAGAGCAATCAAATCCTTGCGGAGGGCGTCACCGGAGCAAACGGCGTATGGACGCATACCAGGGATCGGGAGTGGCAGGGGACGCTGAGGCCGTACCTTGCGGTTTTTACAAAGGAGAAAGATGCTTCGGTGCTTCTGCTGGATGCCGGAATAAGCCAGATGTACAGCGGGGACTATTCCGGGGTAGGTTATCCGAGCAGCGCCTACCAAGTTATGTGTTATACTCCCCGCGGCGTTTTTCGCCCGGGGGAAGGCGTCCCTGTTTTCCTTCTGTTTCGCGAAAACAATCAATCAATAAAAACCCCTTTCCCAGTGCAGCTCAAGATCAAGACCCCCGATGGGCGGCTCTGGAGGGAGTCGACGGAGATCCTGTCGGGAATGGGGATGGCGTCTTCTGAGTTTTTACTTTCAGACGCCGTTCCGACCGGCGCTTGGAGGGCTGAGGCGTATATTCCGGGAGAGGAAAAGTGCATCGCTGACGCGTCATTCTTGGTTGAAGATTTTGCGCCACCGAGGATAAACGTGGAGGTAAGCTCCGATAAGAGTGAGCTTGCCCCAAATGAAGATGCGCGCCTCTATATATCGTCCCAATACCTGTTTGGGTCACCGGCGGACGGGCTGAATTATCAGGTAAAGGAGAACTTTATTCCCAGGGAATATTCAAACCCGAGTTGGCCAGGGTATGTTTTTTCCGACAGGCGCGTTTCTTTCACCGCTGAATCATCGGCAGTTGACCTGGGATTCCTTTCGGCGTCAGGTGACGCAACTGTCGCGTTTAAGGCCCCGGTCCTTTCACCGCCTTCTATACTAGACATAATATTTGAGGTCGGGGTCATGCAGGATGACGGACGATGGGTTTATAAGACCATGTCAACCCCATATTATCCAAAGAGCACGTTATTTGGCATCAGACTGCCAGCAGGAAACATCTCGGCAAGGGTCCCGGCCCCCTTCGCTTTCGCTGCCATCTCGCAGAGCGGCGAAACCCTATCTCCCGACGCGACTTTCTCGGTCTTCAAGATAGAAACTCGCCTCATAACAACCACAGACGGCGGAAGCCAGCACACCGAGAGGGTGAATGAACATATACCATTAGAAGGTTTTGAAAAAACAGCTCTCCGCTTTGATGGGGGGAAAGCCACGGCAGATGTGACATTTCCCTCATACGGATATTACAGGATTACGTTGGAAGATTCCGACGCAGCAGCTTCACTCTCCTTTTGGGTAACAGACGAGAGCTGGCGATTCGCAGATTCGGAGGCAGGCCAGCCTGAGGCCCTTGAAATAAATCTCGATAAAAGCGCCTACAGTCCTGGAGAAAAAGCGCGCGCCAGGGTCTCTGGCAATTTTGACGGGACAGTCCTCCTATCTGTTGAGACGTATAAGACGCTCTATCATGAAGTAGCGGTCACAAACGGAAGGGTGGCTGAATTTACTTGGGATGTAACGGATGAGATGGCGCCGAATTCATGGGTGACGGCACACCTCGTCCGCCCGGCCGCTTCCCGCGAAGAATCATGGAGCGCACACCGAGCGTTTTCCGCCGTGCCGCTGAACATTTCTATGGCCAAGTACGCACTGAGCATCGACATAACCGCTCCCCAGAAGCTGAAGCCAAAGGCTGAAAACGACTTCACCCTCCATCTGAGTGACAGCACAGGCAAAGCTGCAAAGGGCGAGGTCACGCTTATGCTGGTAGATGACGGGGTGCTGGGTTTAACGAGGTTCGAAACGCCCAATCCGTTCCTTTATTTTACGAAGCGGCGCGCACTGAGTATGTTTGTATACGACGTCTATGACCAACTCATCCCTATCCTCTGGGATAACCTGAAACTCTTGAAGCCAGGCGGCGGAAGCCCCATCGAGGACGCAATGGGCAGTACAAGCCTGTCGCCAGTGCGTGCTAAGAGGTTTGAGATCCTTACCCTGTGTAAGCATGACATGACAAATGATAACGGAGATGCCAAATTCTCCTTTGTTCTCCCGGAGTTTTCAGGACGGGCGCGTTTGATGGCAGTGGCTGCGACGGAGAATGGCAATGGCTCAAGGGAGGATTTTTTCACCATATCAGACAGCGTAGTCTTGGAACATGCCCTGCCTCGCGTCGTTGCGCCGGGAGATTCGTTTGAATCCCAGATAATGCTCTTCAATAAGACGGGCGCCACGCTCGATGTCGACTTGGACGTAAAGATCGACGGGCCTCTTGCTATCGCAGGAGCTCAAACGGTTTCTGCGGATCTAAGAAAGGGCATGACGACGAGTTTATCACTGCCCGAAACGGATAAGGTATTTGTCATCCCCCTTTTGCTCGAAACAGACGGTGAGTTTGGCGTATCGAAGATATCTGTGACGGCGCGACATCGCGAGGGGATGACTGAGATCCACACGGAACTACCAGTGCGCCCTCCGTTTCCTAGCATCACCGAAGGCGGCGGGGCAGTCGTAAAATCAAACGACTCTTATAAAATACAGCTCACTGGCGATTGGATGCCCGGAACGAGGAGAGCGAGCGTGACGATGTCGGGCCTGCCCGAGATTGGCGTTTCTGAGGCACTCGATTTTCTGATCTATTATCCATACGGATGCCTTGAGCAGACTACGTCATCAGGCTGGGCGCTTCTTTCTCTGCCGGATTTGGTCAGCGCCCTGGACCCCAACCTGGCAACCCGCTCTCAGCTTGATGCCGCGCTTGCAAAGCGCATAGCCGTCATTCAGTCCTTACAGAGTTACTATGGGGCGTTCTCAATGTGGCCAGGCACGGGCGAGTCGAAGTGGGCCAGCATTTTTGCCACCCATTTTTTGGTCGCATGTGAAATGCGCGGTGTGCAGGTGCCTGGGCAAACCCTCTCCTTTGCGATGAATAACTTGAGGCAACTGATTTCATCTGTCCCGGAAGGGAATACGGATACGTTATATGCGTCATCCCTCGGACAGATGGCTTACGCGTCCTATGTAATTTCCCTCAAAGACGCGCCTCCTCTCGGTTGGATGTCATACCTCAAGGATAACATCTCCTCTATTCCGCCATATGGCCGCTATTTCCTCGCTGCCGCATTTTCGAGAGCAGGTGAGAAGGATGTGGCTCGATCTATTTTGGGCGACAGGCTGCCGGCTTTATCAGCGCAAAATAAGCCAGGCGATGAAAAACCCAATTTCGACTCCGACAGGAGGAACTTGGCGCTCTGCCTTCTGGCGTGGAATGAACTGGACCCCTCGTCTCCCAATGCTGTAAACGCGGCGTCTGACCTGCTCGATTCCCTCAAAGGGAATAAATACCTAACGACGCAGGAATTAGGGTTTGCCCTTCCTGCGCTAGCTGATTTCTTCGCTCACAATTACAGCTCAGGCACGGCAGTTCTCGAGTTATTCAGCCAAGGCGGCGACCTGTTGGCAGCGACGAGCCAGGACAGGGCAGCAAGCAGCTCCATAGACGAAGCGGCAAAAGAGCTGACCGTTAAAAACGGCGGGACAGGGAACGGATATGTTTCCTGGGTTGTAAACGGAGTACCGCTGAAAGAAGCGCCAGAGCAGGATATGGGGATGCGGGTCCGCGTCCAATATCTCTCTTCGGATGGAACGCCGCTTGCTGATTCTCCGACCGTCTTGCAGGGAGAGCGCATACAGGGCAGGGTTACAGTCACGCCATTTTCAGGAGAAGCCAGGAACATAGCGATCTCCCTGCCGCTTGCTGGCGGCCTTGAAATAGAAAACCCAGTGCTGATGGATTCATTTGAACAGTATGCTTATCCCCAGGAATCTAGCATCACCGGAAGGCATCATGAAATAAGAGACGATAGGATGCTGACCTTTCTTGAGCGTGTCGAAAAGAGTTACACATGGACGTTCTCGATGCGCGCTGTCACAGTCGGTCGATTTGTGCTACCGCCCATATATGCCGAAGGGATGTATTCCCCGGGAATTAAAAGCACCGGCCCGACTTCGTCGATTACCGTAAAGAAGCGATGAGCCAATCTTCATGGAAAAAACAAAAAGTTTCAGGGCAATAAGATTTACTGCCCTTGCGGCAAGCGCCATCATATTGGCGCTTGCCCTTTTCTGTTTGGCTTACTTGGAGCCTAATGGAATTTATCAGAACAATATAGAAAACTTTGCGATTTCCACATCTGTACTGGACAGAGACGGCAGGATACTGAGCGTGTACCTTTCCGATAACGACGAGTGGTGTCTGCCCATTTCGCTCGACAAAATGGGCAGGTGGATCGCCAAGGCCGCGGTCGCTGTGGAGGACAAACGGTTCTATGATCATAAGGGCATAGATTTTCTCGCTATCATGAGGGCATCTTATGATAATCTGAGAACTGGAAAAATCGTATCCGGCGCATCGACCATTACTACTCAATTGATAAGGATTTCCCACCCAAGGCCTCGCACATTTATGACTAAACTCATAGAATTCTGGACTGCCATCAGGATCGAATCGCGGTTGAACAAAGGCGAGATACTAGAGATGTACCTTAACAGGGCGCCGTTCGGAGGCAACATACGCGGGGTAGAAGCGGCGTCAATGGCTTATTTCAACAAAAACGCCAACGCCCTCTCTCTTGCGGAAAGCTCGCTTTTAATTTCACTCGTAAAGTCTCCAAGTGCGAGGCGTCCTGACAGATATCCCGAGAAGGCCCGATCCGTTCGCGATGGGGTATTGAAGTATCTTTTCACGAAGAATTACATCAGCGAGGAAAACCTAAAATTTGCTTTAACCGAACCAGTCGCTGCCTTCAGGTATCCAATGCCTCGTAAAAGCGCTATGGCCTCGAAACACGTGTTGAGAAATTCAAACGGCATCGGTGTCATTAAATCGACTATAAGCTCCAGATATCAACAAGCGCTGGAAAATAATCTTGAAAGGGCTATATTTAACCTACGCACAGGAATAACGGCTGCAGGTGTTATCGTACATAACGAGAGCGGAGAAATATTGGCGTATGTCGGCAACGCACGTCATGGTTTGTCGCTTCCAGCCGCACAGGTAGACTGCGGCGACGCTCCTAGATCACCAGGCTCTGCCTTGAAGCCTTTCGTCTATGCGCGCGCTTTTGAGAGAGGCATCATTACCCCGGCATCACTTTTGGCCGATACGCCAATTTCATTCAGCGGGAACGCGCCGCGTAATTTTGATATGACTCACAGAGGTGCCGTAAGCGCTCGGACGGCCCTCGCGCAGTCACTCAACACCCCGGCCGTCAGGGTTCTCAGAAAACTCGGGTATAGCGATGTCAGGTCTCTTTTCGGCGAACTTGGTTTTTCTCATGTAGATAAAGAGAGCGGATACTATACCGACTCTTTGGTTCTGGGTGGCTGCGAGGTCAGCGTCCTCCAGCTCGCGGCCGCATACAGAGGGCTTGCGGAAGGTGGCATAATATCAAATCTAAAATGGACGAAAGAAGAAGGCGAAACGAGGAGAAAAATTTTTTCATCAGAAGCATCTTGGCTGACAGGGGATATACTCCAGGACACAAGGAGGCTGATGCCTTTATATCAACAGATAGTAAGGGATTCAAATCAGAAAATAGCTTTCAAAACGGGAACCTCTCACGGTTTTCGCGACGCATGGGTGGCTGGTTTCTCGAATGCCCATACGGCAGTCATTTGGATTGGTGCTCCCGACGGCACTCCAGATGCAAGGTTAGTTGGGCTTGATCTGGCTGCACCTATAATGCTGTCTGTTTTTAATGACATACGGGACGCCGGAGACGGACGTATAAAAGTACCGCCAAGCGCGATTTTCAGAAGGAAAGTCTGCGCGCTTTCTGGCTCACCGGCGGGTAAATATTGCCCTAGCATAATTTACGATTACGCGATAAAAGACGTCTCGGATGTTTCTCTTTGCGATATCCACAAAGCAGTGGACGGGCATCTGATAACTGTCCTCCCTAAAGAACTGGACGTGTGGTTTCAGGGCAGAGGGAGATCTGATGTCCCTTCGAGCGGCGTGAAAATCACACGTCCATTCAAAGACAGAAAAATTCTCATGCAAGACACAAGCGAGGTATCTGCGCGTGTTTTCTTGTCAGCCGAAGGGCCCTTGCCGCACTATTGGTATTTGGATGGAAAATTCATCGCGTCTGATACGACAGGTAAGGGTCTTTTCTTTGAAGTGCTGCCAGGGCAGCACACAATTGCTGTGCTTTCTGCCACAGAAAACGATGCTATGGAATTTGAGGTAATAACTGCCAATGCAGATGGGATAGAATCAGACGTGAAGCTATTGTCACCAAATGAAGCAGAATGAAAATGCTCTTGCCAGCATGATAACGTTTCACATGAAACATGTCTTTCTGCCAGACTTCATCCTTCATATTCCCCGGGTAATG
>JAISFV010000068.1 GCA_031263445.1 Synergistaceae bacterium
TGGATAAGGAACGTGGTGGTTCCGCAAGCAGAGCGGCAGTTTGCTGATATCGAGCGCAAAACCACGGAGTCTGTGCTGACATCCATACCTGAATTTAAGCCGCCGGCAATGCCGAAGAACGCGGATATACTCGAGAAGATAGACCAGTTCATCATAGCGGCGCTCGCTTTCAGGCAAGAACTCAAGTACAGGACGTGAAGGAGTGATTACGGTTATCGCCGACAGGGGAGGGAAATGGCGGGCGTGACAGTAATCCGTAGTCTTTCATTTATCCCATAACCATCGGTGGTCGTATGCTCACGGGACGTAATATTTGTTGTCGAAAATCATGTATCCCGTGACCAGCAGCGAGCCGCCTAATAAAACGCTGTGCCCTCGCCGGACAATTTTTCGCGCCAGAGCGCTTTCAGCTCGTCGAGGTCGTCCAGAAACCCGGGACCGGAGGCCGATTCGTCCTTGGCGTACTCTTCGAGCACCTCGAACGCGAACGCCCCTGCGCCCAGCTCATCCCAGTCCTTTTTGAGCTTCGCTGCCTGGCAGATCCCCGCCTTTTGCGAGAAGTTAAAGCGATTCACGCTGGCGCGTATGTCCGCGCTGGCGTCGAGGAATACCCTCCCGTCGCGGGTATTGCGGATGGCGTACACCCCGCCGACCGTCTTTCTCTCGTTGTATTGCCGCATAAGCTCTTTCCTCGTTCTCTTTTCCATCTGCACAACCTCCATAGGCGCAACCGTCCCGCTATTATATCCGCAAAACCCCGGTACTTGTTGTACAATATTCCTTATAGAAGGAGTGAGCTGGATGGGCGTATACGATCTACAGTTCGGCAAGGGGAGCGTAAAAATAGAAGTTCGGGACGAGGATCTGCTCGGCCTGCTGAAAAGCCACGAGATCCCCAGCGCCGCCACTGAGGCGGAGGCAATCGCCAAGGCACTGAAAAACCCCATTGGCAGCCCCCCCCTGAGCGAAATGACAAGGCCAGGCGAGACGGCCTGCGTCGTGGTGTGCGACCTGACGCGCTCGTGGCAGCGCCCGTCCGTATACCTGCCGCTCTTGACAGAGGAGATCAAAAAGGGAGGTGTCAGGGACGAGGACATCTTCTTCCTGATCGCGACGGGGACACACCGTTCTCACTCGCCGGAGGAGCACAGGGCGATTTTGGGCGAGAAGATTTACGGGCGTTACAGCGTCTTCGACCACGACTGCCGAGCGTCCGCGATGACGGACTTCGGCAGTACGAGCGCCGGAACCCCGGTCAGGCTCAACAAGCTGGCCGCAGACGCAGACCACGTGATACTCACAGGCGCTATCACGTACCATTTCCTGTCCGGCTGGAGCGGCGGCAGAAAATCCGTCCTGCCCGGGATAGCCTCTTACGAGTCCGTCATGGCGAATCACGCGCTGGCGCTCAACCCGCTCCCTGCAAAAGGCAGGAACGCCGTCTGCAGGAGCGGGAACGTGGACGGGAACCTCGTTCACCTGGATATGGCCGAAGCCGCCGCTAAACTCGCGCCGTCCTTTCTGCTGAACGTCGTCATGAACGGCAACGGTAAGATAGGCTGGGCCGTCGCCGGAGACTGGCGTGAGGCGCACGAGGCCGGGATGAGGGCGCTCGACAGCGTCGACAGGGTGGAGATACCATGCTTGGCCGACCTGGTGATCGCCTCGGCCTGCGGCTTTCCGAAAGACATCAACCTCTACCAGAGCGCCAAGACGCTCTTCAACGCGCAGGACGCCGTGCGCCCGGGCGGCGCGATCGTGATGCTTGCCTCCTGCGCCGAGGGGTACGGCAACGACGAGATGCGGATGATCCTGCGTGAGTTCAAGAACGCCGACGAGCGCGAGGCGGAGCTGCGGAGGGCGTTCACCATCGCGAAGTACATCGGTTACTGCTCGGGGCTGGCCGCCGAACGGTTCGATTTCCACCTCGTGGCTGACATCGGCCCCGAGTTGCTGGAAGGCACCGGGATAAAGATTTCGAGGACGCCGGACGAGGCTCTTGCAAAGATCAGGGCCGCTCACGGCGCGAACCTGAAAACGTGGCTCATGCCTCATGGAGCGTACACATTGCCGAAATTAGCCTGAGCCTACAGGACGCGCAGTTCGGAGTAATGCTCCACCAGGCGGGCGACCGTCATCCTTTCCCTTTCCTCGCCGCTGATATCCAGAATGATCCGCCCGCCCTCCAGCATGACGGTGCGGGTGCCGAAATCCAGCGCTTGCTGGGCGTTATGGGTGATCATCATCGCCGCGAGCCTCTGCTCTCTCACTATGTCGTTCGTTATGCGCATGATCTTTTTGGCGGCGGCGGGATCGAGCGCCGCCGTATGCTCGTCCAGCAGGAGCAGACGGGGCCGGGCGATAGTGGACATCAACAGCGAGAGCGCTTGCCTCTGGCCACCCGAGAGCAGCCCCACCTTGTCCTTCATGCGGTCCTCGAGCCCCATTTCGAAGCGGGCCAGGCGGTCGCGGAAGAACGAGCCATCCTCCTTCGACACGCCGCGGCGGAGCGGCCAGCTCTTCCTGCGGCTGTAGGCCAGAGCCAAGTTTTCCTCGATGCTCATATCGGGGGCTGTTCCCTTCATGGGGTTCTGGAAGAGATAGCCGATCATAAGCGCCCTTTTGTGAGGCAGAAGCCACGTGATGTCCAGGCCGCCCAGCGTTATCGAACCCTCGTCCAGCAGGAACCCCCCCGTTATCGCGTTGAAGAGAGTGGACTTCCCCGCGCCGTTCGAGCCTATGAGCGTCAGGAACTCGCCCTCCTCCAAGCGCAGGCTGAGGCCGTCCAGCGCGACCCGTTCGTTCGGCGTGTCCTTGAAGAACGTCTTCCGTGCGCGCTCAACCACGAGCATGGCGTCTCGCCTCCCTTCGCGCCGAGGCGAGCCGGAGCCGTCCCTTGAGCGCCGGCAGAGAGAGCGCAGTGATGACGATCAGCGCTGAGACCAGCTTGAGCGCGTATGCCGGGAAAAAATTGCTCTTGAGCGCCAGCGCTATTATCAGGCGGTAGACGACGGAGCCGCATATCGCTGACACGAAACCTATCGTAACGGACCGTCTGCCGAAGAAGACCTCGCCGATGATCACGGAGGCGAGCCCCACCACCATCATCCCCACGCCCGAGCTAATATCGGCGTAGCCCTGGTACTGCGCGGCCACGGCACCGGAAAACCCCACGCAGGCGTTAGACAATGCCGTGGCGATGATCCTCATGGCGTCCACGTCGATGGACGATGCCCGCACCATGTCATCGTTGTCACCCGTCGCCCTGATGCAAAGCCCCAGGTGGGTCCCGAAGAACCATGCCAGGAACGCGAAGCACACGAGGCAGAGCAAGAGCGCGACGAAAAAGCGCGTCACGTCCCTGGGGACGCCCGGCAGGGACGCCACGGCCGCAGAAAAGAGATGGGGCGACCCCAGGAGGGAAAGGTTGGAGCGGTCGCCCAAGACGTAGAGGTTGACTGTATAGAGCGCGCTCATAGTCAGAATGCCGGAGAGGATGGGGTGTATGTCCATCTTCGTCTGCAGAAAGCCGGTGACGCCTCCTGCCAGAGCCCCGAAGAGGATGCCGCATACGATGCCCAGCCCGGGCATTCCAAGCACGGTCAAGGACGCGGAGGCGGCCAGGCCCAGCGTGAAGCTGCCGTCTGTGGTCAGATCCGGCGTGTTGAGGATGCGGAAAGTCACGTAGATACCCAGCGCCATCAGGCCGTAAATCAACCCCAGATGGAGAGAACCGGCAAAGAGGACCATGGCCGCCAGCGCCCTTCTAATTCACGAGGACGGAATTGCCCATGAGATCCGCCGGGATTTCCACGCCTATGGCGTCGGCGGTCGGCTTGTTGAAGAGCGTCACGAAGTCGGAGATGACAACAGACGGGATGTCCTTCACCGCCGTGCCCTTCAGGTAGCGGTCGGCCATGTCCGCGACGCGCGCGCCGATCACATGGTCATCGATGCTGATAGTGGCGAACGCGCCGGTGTTGACCATGACCGCCGAGCTGCCGTAAGTGGGGATCTTGGCGCCGTTCGCGACCTCGACCACCTGTGTCAGGGCGCTCTGCACCATGCTGTCGTTGGGGATAAAAATGGCGTCGACGCCGCCTACGAGCGACTGCGTCGCCTGCTGGACCTCGGAGGAAGCGGTGACCACCGCCTCCTTGTACGAATAGCCCTCCGTCTTGTCCATGTAAGCCTTGGCGGCATTGATGGTCGACACCGAGTTCACCTCGCCGGAGTTGTAGATCAGCCCGAACGTCCGTGCCTTGGGAGTGACGCGGGCTGCCAGCTTGAACATCTCGTCAACGGGGATGGCATTGGACGCGCCCGTCGCGTTCTTGTCCGGCTTGCCCATATCCGTGATGACGCCGGCGGCGACCGGGTTGGAGACGGATATGAAGAAGACCGGTGCCTTGGGCTCGAAGTTGACCATGGCCTGTGTGGGCGGCGTCGCTATGGTGACGATGAAGTCCAGGTTGGCGTCGGCCATGTTCTGGCAGATAGAGTTCAGGTTGCTCATGTCGCCCTGCGCGTTCCTGTAGTCGAACGTCATCTTGTCCTCCGTGTGGCCCAGATCCCTCATCCTGTCGATGAAGCCATCGCGCATGTCCGCGAACGCGCCGTTGTCGATCAACTGCACTATCCCCACGCGTACAGCGCCGCTCGCGGCCTCCGCCGCGCCCGAGAAACCCCCAAAAACCGTAAAAAATGCCGCCAGCAAGCACAGGCATTGCGCCGCTTTTTTCATTCTCCCTGTAGTTGTCACAGTAATCCTCTCCCTTTGATTGATTTTTTTTGCGGTGCCAGACGCATGTTCTGTTTTTTTCGCCCCCCGCGCGAAGGGGCAAATAGGAAACGCTTGGTTAAACCCTCACCCTTTAGGCCCTAGCTATAAATCGTCCTCCAATAAAAAACGCCCATCCTCATGAATATACGTTTGCCGTATATCACAAGGACAGGCGTAAAAATACACCTGCGGTGCCACCTTGCTTGGCGATCAACGACCGCCCGCTCAGCAGGACGCCATCACGTCCCTCGCCCTGTCACGCCGGCGTCGCGTCGCGAAATACTCGGAAACACGATCCTTTCCTCCGCGCCCTCCGCAGTCCATTTGCCGTTCCGCTTTCTACCAGGCTCTCACCTTGTCCCGGCTCTCTGTCCGGAGGCTCTCTTGCAGGAGGTTTTTTATTTTCCCCTCCGCCGTCCTCCCGTGTTTCAAGCGCGCTTACGGTTTGATCTCTGCATCGACGGTTTCAACGAAAGGCTGATTATTGCCGTTTCGGCCATTCAATCAGCGCTTCCTTAATAAATCAGCATGAAACCACATCATCAAGAATTTGTCAAGACGGATTTTTCCCTAAATGGTCAGGCGGGTCCCAATCGATTGCGTCCGGGTATTTCACCCCCCACAGGAAAAGCCCTGACGGCGGAGGAGTGGGGGCATTCTCGGAACGGTCGGCACAGCCGCTCAGGAGACGGGCGAAGCGAGCCTCGTCGAACCTGCCCAGAGCTATCTCCATGAGACTGCCGGCCATGATGCGCACCATGTTCGTCAGATATGCGTTCGCGATCACGCGAAAGACGACCAAACGCCCTCGGACGTACAGGCGCGAGCAGTAAACGTCACGCTCCGTCGAATCAGGGACGTCGCGCGCGCGGCAGAAGGCCCGGAAATCGTGCCTGCCCGCGAACGCCGAAGCCGCCGCCGCCGCCCTCTTCCAGTCATATCGCGCAACGGGCTGCCAGAGGACGTAACGCCTTATGTGGGGATAGCAGGAGGGCGAATTCCAGATGAAATAACGGTATTCCCGGGAGACCGCGCTGCGCCGCGCATGGAATCCCGGCGGGGCGAGCGCAGCCCTAGTGACGACGACGGCCTCCGGCAGGTGCGCGTTCAGCGCAGCCGCGAGCTTTCTCGGCACCCACCGCTTTAAGAGCCGCACGCTCGCGACCTGGGCGCGCGCGTGGACACCGGCGTCCGTGCGCCCGGCGCCGTCCACCCTGTACGGAACCAGCGATATCCCGCAGCCGCCTCTCTCCCCTAGCACGTGCAAGGCGCGCTCCAGCGCGTCCTGAACGCCCGAACCGTCCAGCTGAGACTGCCAGCCGGAGAAAGGGCCGCCGTCATAGGAGACCTCCAGCGCGTAGTTAAGGGCGCCGTCCGCTTCAGCGTCCGTCATCAGAGGGAAAAATGCCTCAAGAAGGTGCGGTCGAGCAGGACGACGAGGGAGATGAAGGCGACCAGGCCCGATACTGCGCCGGTGTCCCTACGGCCCCAGGCGAGGGGATTGAGACGCGTCCGCCGCGCCCCTGGGACGTAGCACCTGGACTCCATCGCTATCGCTAAGTTTTCCGCCCTCTTGAACACGAGGATGAAGAGCGGTACCAAGACAGGTATGAAGCTCCGCGCGCGCTTCAAGAGGCCGCCGCTGTCGAAGTCAGCGCCGCGTGAGACCTGCGCCTTTAAAATCCTGTCCGTCTCCTCGAAGAGCGTCGGGATGAAACGGAGCGCTATTGTCATCATCACCGCCATCTCGGACGCAGGGAAGCCCACCTTCGCGAGCGGGGAAAAGAGGCGCTCCAGCCCGTCAGAGAAGGCCATAGGGCTGGTAGTCATCATCAGCATGGAGGCGAAGGAGACGAGAAAGAAGAGCCTCATCCCCATCTCGAACGCCATCACGAGGCCTTCCGCCGTCACGCGCAGGAACCCTGCGCGAAACACCTCGCGCCCCGGCGTCCAGAATATGTTGAGCAGGACCGTGATAGCCACTAGAAAGAGAACGGGGCGCGCCGACTTGAGTATGGTTCCGAGGGGGATGCGCGACATAGCGGAGAGGCATACGAGGAAAATGGCCCAGAGCGCAAAGTCCGGTGCCTTGCTCGCCATGAACAGCCCTGACAGCAGGATGAAGGTGGAAATTATCTTGCACCTCGGATCCAAGCCATGCAGAAACGACTCGCCAGGGATGAACTGGCCCAGGGATATGCCGCTCAGGAACTGCATCTGCCCTGCCCGTCGGATGCGGCGCAAGCGCCGTTTGCAGGTTCGTATTTAAGCGGCGTCGCGCTGCGCTCCTCCACTTTCCTCACTATCGTATCCAAATCGCCCGTGAGGGGGATTTCAATCCCGCGCGCCCTCAGGCCGGCCGAAAATTGCACGAGCGGTGGGATGACCAGGCCACGCACGGGGTTTCTAAGCAAGAACGCCGCCACGTCCTCCGCGCCGCCGACGGTCACCCCGACGCCGTTTTCCATCACGAGCAGCCTGTCGCTGCGGTCGAGCGCCGATTGCAGGTCGTGGGTCACCTGGACGATCGCAAGCCCGTCCCTTTTCAGCTCCGAGAGGAGATGGGTCAGCTCCCTTATCCCTGTTGCGTCCAACCCGGCGGTCGGCTCGTCCAGGACGAGGTAGTCGGGCTTCGCGGCAATCACGGAGGCTATCGCCACCCTCCTCTGCTGGCCGCCGGACAGCGAAAACGGGTTCGATTCGAGCAGGGCAGCGTCCAAACCGACGGCGGAGGCGGCGTCCGCGACACGCCTGTCTAGATCCTGCCCGCGCAAACCCCAGTTGTGCGGCGCAAAAGCTATCTCCTCGCGCGCCGTCTCCGCGAAAAACTGCTGCTCCGGGTATTGAAACACCAGCCCCACCTTGCGCCTGAGGTCGCGCAGCCCCTTTGCCTTCGGCTTTACTTCCGTGCCGTCTATCTCGACACGCCCTGACTGAGGGATCAGGAGCGCGTTCATGTGCTGCGCGAGCGTCGATTTGCCGCTGCCCGTGTGCCCCACTATCGAAACCCACTCGCCGCGCTCGACGCTCACGGAAACGTCACTCAATGCCGTCACAATCGCTGGCGTCCCCAGGTTGTACGAGTAGCTCAGGCACTCGATTACGACAGACATAGCGCGTCCAGCATGGCGCCCACGTCCGGCAGCGTCCCGTCGGGCAGGAGCCCGCGCGATAAAAGCTCCCTGTAAAGGGAGACGTCAGGCGGCTCCTCGAAATTCCACCTGACATAGGCCCCGCCGAAGAAATCGCCGGGGGTGCCATCCCACACAGAGCGCCCGGAGTCGATTACGACGACCCTGTCTGACTGGATCGCCTCCTCCATCCTGTGGGTTATCTGCACTATCGTCATCCCAGCGCTCTTCAAGCTCCCCAGGCAGGAGAGAAATGACTGCCTCCCCTCCGGGTCGAGCATAGACGTGGACTCGTCCAAAATCAGAGCGGCAGGCTGCATCGCGAGCGCGCCGGCCAACGCCAGGCGCTGCTTCTGCCCCCCTGAGAGGGAGAAGGAACCCTTGAGGCGGCATGAGGCGAGGCCAGCCATTTCGAGTGCCCTGTCCACGCGGACACGTATTTCGTGTGACGGAAGGCCGAGGTTCTCCGGGCCGAACGCTACGTCCTCCTCGACGACAGACGCCACGATCTGATCTTCCGGGTTCTGGAAGACGAGCGAGACGGCGCGCCTTATGTCAGGGACGCATGTCTCGTCCCTCGTATTCCGGCCCATGACAAAGCAATCGCCCTGCGTCGGTGTTAGCAGGGCGTTGCAAATTTTCGCAAGGGTAGACTTGCCGGAGCCGTTCGCCCCGACGAGCGCCACCCACTCCCCCTCCGCAATCTCCAGGTCGAGGCCGCAGAGCGCGCGAGAGGGCGCGCCAGGGTAGGCGTATTCCACCCCTCGGAGGGAGAATATCGGTTTGCGGTTCATGCGTTACTCTACCAGCTCTATTACCGCCATGGGGGAAGCGTCCCCGACTCTGTTGCCGAGCTTGACGATGCGCGTGTAGCCTCCTGCCCTGCCGGAGAAGCGCGGCGCCAGCGTGTCAAAGAGCGTCAGCACAGCCGCCTTGTGCGGCATACGGGCTATGACCAGCCTGCGGTCCGTAAGCGTTCCTGACTTCGCCTTCGTTATGAGCTTCTCAGCCACGCGGCGAAGTTCTTTCGCCCTCGTCACCGTCGTTATGATGCTGCCCTCCACAAAAAGGCTCGCCGCCAGGTTGCCCAGCATCGCACGCCTGTGGGAGCCGTAGCGTCCCAGACGCCTCAGATTCATTCGATGTCTCATCAAGTACGCCCCTTTACTTTTTTTTCCTAATCCTCAGCGTCGTCCTCTATCTCGCCGGACAACGTCAGATCGAATTTTGTCAGTTTCTCCTCTATCTCGCGGAGCGATATCTTGCCTAGGTTGCGGATCTTCAGCAGATCGCCGCGGGAGAGGGAGACCAGCTCCCCTATGTAATGCACCCCGCCCCTCATGAGGCAGTTCTCGCTGCGCACCGAGAGTTCAAGATCACGCACGGGCTTCCCGTACGCCGGGTTGTCGCCGAGCTTCAGGAATGTCTTCGCCACAGCCTCGGACGGCGGCTTATCGGCCTGCTTCGTCTGGTCGTGTCCTTTTGCCTCGGTTATGATTTCCGCGCCGTCAGGCGATATCGACATGGCTATGTTCATAAAATAGTCACGGAGTATGACGGAAGCCTGCCGTATCGCGTCCTCCGGGCTGACGACCCCGTTAGTCCATATCTCCAAGACGAGGCTGTCGTAGTCGGTCCTCTGGCCCATGCGCTTGTCCTGCACCTCGTACTTGACCCTCTTCGCCGGGGAGAAAATCGCGTCCACCAAAAGCGCGTCCACCGGGAGGTAGACGGGACGCGGGCGGTCGAGCGGGGCATACCCTGTCCCGGACTCCACGTAGAAGTCCATCTGTAGCTTGGCGCCCTTTTCGAGGTGGCATATCACCGCGTCGGGATCAGGGAATTCCACCTCGCTGTCCTTCTGTATGTCGGAAGCCGTCACGACCTTCGGCCCCTCCGTCTCCAAGTGCAGTATCCTGAACTCCGGCGAAAACGACCTCACGGGGACATGTTTTATGTTCATAAGGAGCTCTATCATGTCCTCCTTGACGCCCGGCACTGTCGTAAATTCGTGCAGTATGCCGTCCACACGGATGGCGGTGATTGCCGCGCCTGATATTGAGGACAGGAGAACCCTCCGCAGGGAGTTCCCCAACGTTACCCCGTATCCCCGTTCGAGGGGCTCAATGACAACTCTGCCATATGAAGAGGTGCTTTCCTCTACTATAACCTCATAGCGGGCGTGTTCCAAAGTTTCCCCACCTTTCAAATATACGTCCAAACGGTCGCTTGCCAATTTTCAATTTTTTATGACTAGACGCGGCGCCTCTTCGGGGGGCGGCATCCGTTGTGCGGGATGGGCGTCGCGTCCTGTATGATATTGACCTGCAGGCCGGCGGCCTGGAGCGAACGGATCGCGGACTCGCGGCCAGGGCCGGGGCCCTTCACCACGACGTCTATCTCCACTACCCCGTGATCCTGCGCTATCTTCGCCGCCTGCGCCGCAGACATCTGCGCCGCGTAGGGCGTCGATTTCCTGGTGCCCTTGAAGCCCACGTTGCCGCCGGACGCCCACGAAAGCGCGTTGCCCTGCTTGTCCGTGAGCGTGACTATCGTATTGTTGAACGTCGAATATATGTGGGCAATCCCGTAGGAAACATGCTTCTTCTCTTTCCTCTTGCCCCTGCGCTGAACTCTTTTTGCCACGTTTTATTCCCTCCTCGTCATCTTGCCCCGCGTTACTTGGTTACCTTTTTCTTGCCGGCAACGGTACGCTTCGGGCCCTTGCGCGTGCGGGCGTTCGTCTTCGTGTGCTGCCCACGGACCGGCAGGCCGAGGCGATGACGGAGTCCACGATAACAGCCTATGTCCATCAGGCGTTTTATGTTCATGCTTATGTCCCTGCGGAGGTCGCCCTCTACCTTGTAGTTGTTCTCAAGCTCCGCACGGATCTTCTGGGCCTCGTCGTCCGTCAGGTTTTTCACCCTTGTGTCAGGGCTTACCCCGGTCGCCGCCAGGATTTTTTTCGAGCTGGACAGGCCGACGCCGAATATATAGGTCAGCCCTATCTCTATCCTCTTGTCCCTTGGGAGATCGACTCCCGCAATGCGTGCCATTAAATTACCTCCTCGCGCCCTGGCGCTGCTTATGTCTCGGGTTCCTGCTGCAAATCACCCGAACGACCCCGTGTCGCTTGATGATCCTGCAATATTCGCAAACGGTCTTGACCGACGGCCTTACCTTCATCTCTAAGAAACCTCCTCTGTGCTCGAGACGCTGAATTATTTATACCGATACACTATCCTGCCGCGCGTGAGATCGTAAGGCGTGAGCTGGATGAGGACGCGGTCCCCGGGCAAAATCCTGATGAAGTGCATCCTCATCTTGCCCGACACGTGGGCCAAAACCTTGTGCCCGTTCTCCAGCTCGACCCTGAACATCGCGTTCGGCAGCGGTTCCACTACCTTGCCCTTGACCTCAATGACGTCGTCTTTGGCCATGCGCTCTACCCAACCTCCTCAAGAAAAGCCGTGAAATCTACTTGCAACGACGCAGGGCTTCCCTGAGCCACCCGTCGTCCATTGTCTTTCCCCTCGCAAGCCTGTCCGCCACTTCGAGCGAGAACGAGCCTCCTGCCTCAAGGTGGCGAATGCCTTTCCGTTTGGGCTTCTTCGCCGAAATTTCGACCCCGTTGGCAATGAGGATTTTACCATCTTTCTCGTCATTTCCGACAACCACGCACACGGAACCGACATGCTTGCCTCGCTTGACTGTCACTAAAGCGCCTAGGGGGAAAAATCCGTTTTTCTCACGGCTCATTCCCATGGCGTCAGGATTTCGGCGCCCTCTTCCGTAACGAGGATGGTATGCTCAAAGTGCGCCGCGTCCGACCCGTCGCATGTGACGACTGTCCATCCGTTGTCCACGTTCCTCACCGGCTCCTGTCCGTTCATCACCATCGGCTCGATGCAGAACGTCAGGCCCGGCCTGATAGTGAGGCCGCTGCCGGGCTTCCCGTAGTTCGGCACCTGGGGCGGCTCGTGCATCTTACGCCCAATGCCGTGGCCGCTATAGTCGCGGACCAAGCCATAACCCTTCCCCAGCACCCACTGCTCTATGGCGTGTCCGATGTCGCCTATCGTGTGCCCTGGAAGGACCTGCTCGATGCCGATATAGAGGGCCCTGCGCGTGACGTAAAGCAGTTCCTCCCTCTTGGCGGAAACACGCCCTACGGCATAGGTGGAGGCCGCGTCACCGTGATAGCCTTCAACCTCGGCCCCGACGTCAATGCTGACGATGTCCCCTTCGTCCAGGAAACGGCTTCCGTTCGGTATGCCGTGCACGACCTCGTCGTTGACCGAGACGCAGATGGCGTTCGGGAACGGCACCCTGACCCCTGAAACCCTGTAGCCCTTGAACGAGGCACGGGCGGATTCGCGCTCTAACACGCGCTCCGCCACCAGGTCGAGCGTCATGGTGTCGACCCCCGGTTTTATGGCGTCCCGTATCGCCTTGTGGATGTCGGCCACGACCTGACCGGCCTTCCGCATTTTCTCAGCTTCCGCCGGTTTTTTAAGCGTTATCATGCGTCACATTACCCCGATCGACTCAAGCAGCAGCATCGCGGCGTTGCCCGACTTGGCCCCGTCCACCCGAAACAGCAGCCCCTTCCGCTCATAATAAGCGATCAGCGGCGAGGTGCGCTCGCGGTAAACCATGAGCCTGTTGCGTATGACAGCCTCCTTGTCGTCGTCTCTCTGGACGACCCTGCCGCCACACGCGTCGCAGGCCCCCTCCTCCTTCGTCTGTCGCGCGACCAGATTGTAGATCGCACCGCAGGACTGACATACCCGGCGGTTGGAGAGCCTCCTCACGACCTCGTCGTCGGAAATCTCAAGGAGAAGCGCCGCGTCCAGGTGCAGCGACAGTTCGTCCAGGAGCCTGTCCAGCGCCTCCGCCTGGGCGGTCGTCCTCGGAAAACCGTCGAGGATGAAGCCGCCCTCAGTTGCGTCATCGCAGGACAGGCGGACCCTGATCATGCCGATTATTACATCGTCCGGCACGAGGCGCCCCGAGTCCATGAACGACTTTGCCGCGAGTCCTATCTCGGTCCCTTTTTCAACGTTATCCCGGAGGATATCGCCGGTGGAAATGTGCGCGACATCCCGCTTCTCCTTGATTTTGGCTGCCTGAGTACCCTTTCCCGCCCCCGGGGGGCCTAACAATACGACGCGCACCGGCATCTCCTTCCCTCGGTCTCTAAAGGAGTCCGCCGCTCTTGTTGCGGCGCTTCAATATGCCCTCGTAGTGACGCATGAGCATCTGCCCCTCGACCTGATGGACCGTATCCAGCGCGACGCCGACCACGATGAGGACGGCAGTGCCGCCGAAATAGAAACTGTTGGTCCGCACTATACTCGAGATGAGCGTAGGGATCAGGGCTATCACGGCGAGAAAGACAGCGCCGCCCAGGGTTATCCTGTTCATGACCTTCTCTATATAGTCCGTGGTCGGCTTCCCCGGCCTGATGCCTAGGATGAAGCCGCCGTATTTCTTCATATTGTTCGACAGGTCGCCGGGGTTGAAGACGACCGCCGTGTAGAAATATGAGAAGAAAACTATCAGCAGCACCTGAAAGAGCATATACACTAGGTGCGATGGCGCGAAGGCCGCCTGTATGGCGCTCGCGACGCGGCCGCTGAAGAAACCGGCCACCGTGTATGGGAAGAGCAGCACAGACGAGGCGAATATGATCGGGATGACGCCCGACGTGTTCACCTTGAGCGGTATGAACGTACTCTGCCCGCCGTACATCTTGTTGCCGACCATGCGCTTCGCGTACTGGACAGGCAGACGGCGCTGCCCCTCCTGGAGGATGACGCATGCGGCCACGACCGCTACCATGATCAGGACGACGACGACGAGCGCAACCGGATTCGTGACCCCGCTGCCCGCGTCGCGGAGCGTCTGGATGATGGCGGACGGCACCCGTGCCACGATACCGGCGTATATCAGAAGCGACACGCCGTTCCCGATGCCGTGGTCGCTCATGACCTCCCCCAGCCACATCAGCACGAGCGCGCCGGTGGTGACGGTCGAGACCACGATCAACATGTCGATCTCGCGCCCTGAAAAGACCCCTACGTTCCGAAGCCACATGGTCATGCCAACCGCCTGGATCAGGGCGAAGAATATGGTCCCGTACCTCGTGAGCTGGACAATCTTCTTGCGCCCGTCCTCCCCCTCGTGCTTCTGCATCTTTTCGAGCGCTGGGATTATCACGACCAAGAGCTGCATGACTATGCTCGAGTTGATGTAGGGGGCGACGCCGAGCGCGAAGATGCTGAAACGCCGCAGCGAACCGCCTGCGAACAAGTCCAGGAAGCCTAGGATGTCGGTCTGCGAGAAGAGATCTGCCATCCTCGCCGCGTCTATGCCGGGTGTGGGAATGTGCGCTCCCAGCCTGTAGAGAAAAAGAGCCCCTATCGTAAAGAGGATGCGTCTTTTTAAGTCAGGCAGCCGAAATGCATCCCTGAACCCGTCTATCACCTTATATCACCTCGGCCTTTCCGCCGGCGGACTCTATCTTGCCCTTCGCGGACGCGCTGAAAGCGGAGGCCCTTATCGTAAAGGCCTTGGTCAGATCCCCGTCGGCCAGGATCTTGACCGGCAACGACGGATTCTCTATCAGGCGGAAAGCCTGGAGTTCAGCCGGGGAGACGACAGCGCCGCCCTCGAAGCGGTTTTCGATCTCCTTCAGGTTCACGGTCTGGTAATCCTTCCTGTGTCTGAAATTGCTGAAGCCCCTCTTCGGTATCCTCCTCGAAAGCGGCATCTGGCCGCCCTCGAAGTTCACGCCCACGCTGCGCCCGGCCCTTGCCTTCTGGCCTTTATGCCCCTTGCCGGCCGTCTTCCCGGTCCCGCTGCCGAGACCCATGCCAAGGCGTTTCGGCTTGCGCCTGGATCCGGGGGCCGGCGATAGATCATGGAGATTCATAGTCATACCTCCTAATTCGTCTCTTCCAGCTCTAGCAGATGGATGACGGACTGGATCATTCCCCTCATCTGGGGGGAATCTTCATGTTCCACGGTCTGGTTGAGCCTGTGCAGGCCGAGCGCCCTTATCGTGCGGGCCTGCTTGTCAGGCCGCCCGATCGTGCTCTTCTTCCACGTGACCCTCAATTTAGGCATTGAAAACCCTCCTAAGCCGACGCTGTGGCGCGGGGCTCTTTGCCGCGCAGCCTTCGGACTTCCTCCGGCGTACGGAGGCCCTTCACGGCCTCGAACGTCGCGTAAGCCACGTTGATGGGGTTCGACGTGCGGCCTATGACCTTTGTCAGCACGTCCTTGACCCCGCCAAGCTCCATAATCGCCCTGACCACCGCTCCGGCGATGACGCCGGTTCCGGGGGCGGCGGGCCTGATCAGTACTTCTGCCGCTCCGAACTTGCCCTGTATGGGGTGCGGGATCGTCGCGCCGACCTTCTTGAGGTCAATCATGTTCTTGCGGGCGTGGTCGATCCCCTTGCGGACGGCCTCGGAGATTTCGCGGGCCTTGCCCATCCCGACGCCTACCTGATCCAAACCGTCTCCCACGACCACAAGGACGCTGAAGCGGAAGCGCTTCCCGCCCTTTACGACCTTGCTCACCCTGTTGATGGAGACGACGCGTTCGGTTAGCTCTATGCCCCTGCTGCTGTAATTTTTGCTCGTCTGATTTTGCGTTGCCAACGTTTTCCCTCCCTAGAACTTAAGGCCGGCTTCACGGGCGGCGTCGGCAAGGGCCTTGACCCGGCCCTGGAACATATGCCCTCCGCGATCGAAAATAACCGTCGTTATGCCGTTCGCGAGAGCCCTCTCCGCGATAAGCCTGCCCACGCTCTTCGCCGCTTCCTGGTCGCCGCTTGATTTAAGCGTTTCTGCGAGCGATTTTTCGAGCGTCGACGCCGAAAGGAGCGTATGCCCGGCCTCGTCGTCCACCACCTGCGCGTATATATGCTTCAGGCTGCGGAAGACGCAGAGCCTCGGGCGTTCCGGCGTCCCGGCGACCTTCTTGCGTAGGCGCTCATGCCGGAGCAAGCGCATTTCGTTGCGGCTGCGAATCTTAATCATGCCCTCTCACCTCGCCCTATTTCCCGCCGGCCTTGCCGGCCTTGCGGATAACGTACTCGCCGGCGTAGCGAATGCCCTTGCCCTTATACGGCTCGGGCGGCCTGTGACCCCTGATGTTGGCCGCGATCTGGCCGACGAGCTGCCTGTCTATGCCGCGCACGATGACCTTCGTCGGCCCGTCCACGGCAAACTCTATGCCGTCAGGCGGGGCAACCTCGACGGGGTGCGAAAAGCCCAGCGCCAGCACGAGGTTCTTGCCCTGCATCTGGGCGCGATAACCGACACCTATGATCTCCAGCACCTTCTCGAAACCCTGGCTGACACCGACGACCATGTTGTTCAAAATGGCCCTGGTCATCCCGTGGGCCGCGCGGACGCTTTTTTCGTCGTTCGCGCGCGCCACCGACAGAATCCCGTCGGCCTGCGTCACGGAGATATTCGGCATGATCCCGAACGAGAGCGCGCCCTTGGCGCCCTTTACCGTGACCCCATCCTGCTCTATCTTAACGTCCACGCCCTTCGGCAGTGGAATAGGTTTGCGTCCGATACGCGACATCTAAAACCCCCCCTACCAGACGTAGCACATTATTTCGCCGCCGAGCCCGCGCCTGCGGGCCTCAGCGTCGGTCATAAGGCCGCTGGAAGTCGATATGAGAGCAATGCCCAGGCCGCCCATTACCTTCGGGACGTCCTCTTTGTGGACGTAAATCCGACGTCCTGGCTTGCTGATGCGCCGGAGCCCCTGAATTACCCTTTCACGTCCCGTTCCGTAGCTCATGTAGACACGGAGCGTTGACACGGGCAGTTTGGGGTCAGTGACAGTTTTATAGTTCCGAATGTAGCCTTCGTCCTTGAGAATACGAGCTATCTCAAGACGGAGTTTGCTCATCGGCATATCCACCATCTCGTGGTACACGACGTTGGCGTTACGGATACGCGTGAGCATATCGGCCACAGGATCTGTGACATGCATCCTTGTTGATCCTCCCTTCGCGCTCTACCAGCTCGACTTGACGACGCCAGGAATCTTTCCCTCGCGAGCCAGGCTCCTGAAGCAGCAGCGGCACATGTTGAACATCCTGATGTACCCGCGCGGGCGACCGCATAGGGGACAACGGTTGTACTTCCTGACTTTGAACTTCGGCTCCTTCTGAGCCTTGTTTACCAAACTCTTGCGCGCCATACCGAGTCTCCTCTCTATCTGCTGAAAGGCATCCCGAGTTCGGCCAAAAGCGCGTAGGCCTCCTCGTCGGTGCGGGCCGTCGTCACGAATGAGACGTTCATGCCGCGCATCCTGATTACCTTGTCGTATTCGATCTCAGGAAAGAGAAGCTGCTCTCTCAGGCCGAGATTGTAGTTGCCCCTGCCGTCGAACCCCTTGCGAGCGACGCCCTGAAAGTCCTTGATGCGCGGCAGGGCGATGCTTATCAGCCTGTCGGCGAACTCCCACATCTTGACGCTCCTGAGCGTCACGCAGCAAGCCACAGGCATGCCCTCGCGGACCTTGAAACCCGCCACGGATGTGCGGGCCCGCTTCATCATCGGCTTCTGCCCCGTTATCGTCGTGAGCTCGCTGATCGACGCCTCCATGTACTTCATGTCGACCTTGGCCTCGTTCACCCCGATGTTAACTACTATCTTCACGAGGTTCGGCAGCTCCATCGGGCTCTTGTAATTGAACTGGCCCTGCAGACGCTGCACGACCTCTTTTTTGTATTTCTCAAGGAGACGCGGGATCATCTTCGTCTACCCCTCCTATACCTTGTCAACGACTTCGCCGCATTTTTTGCAAACGCGGACCTTGGCGCCGTTGTCGAGGAAAGCTCTCCCGATTCTCGTCGGCCTGCCGCATGACGGGCAGACGAGCATGGCGCTGGAGGCGTGCAGCGGCGCCTCCATCTTTATCTGGCCGCCCCTCGGGTTCTTCTGGGTCGGCTTGGCGTTCTTAGTGACCATATTGACGTTTTCCACAATTATCATATCCCTGGCTACGTCCCTGCGGAGGATCTTGCCCTCCTTGCCCTTGTCCTTGCCGGAGATTACATAAACGCGGTCGTCCTTGCGAAGGCGCATCTTAGACATCGTCACATGCCTCCTTAAACGACCTCCGGGGCCAGCGACACTATCCTCATGTACCGCTTTTCCCTGAGTTCTCTCGCTACGGGGCCGAAGATGCGCGTACCCTTCGGATCGCCGTTGTTGTCGATCAAGACGGCGGCGTTGTCATCAAAGCGCACGTAGGAGCCGTCCCTGCGGCGGACTTCCTTCCTCGTGCGGACTATGACGGCCTTTATGACGTCGCCCTTGCTGACGTTGCTGTTCGGTATGGCCTCCTTGACGGACGCTACGATCACGTCGCCAACGGAGCCTACCTTGCGGAACGAGCCGCCCTTCACCTGTATGCAGAGTATCTTCTTTGCGCCGGAGTTGTCCGCCACGTTGAGGACGGTGCGAAGCTGTATCATCTAAGCCTCAGCCTCCCCGGCCGCCCCTAGGACAGGCGCTCGCTCGATGATCTCCGCCACGCGCCACCTCTTGTGGCGGCTCAACGGGCGGGTCTCCTCGATCTGAACTTTGTCCCCGACGCGGCACTCTTCCGCCTCGTCATGGGCCATGTACTTCTTCACCTTGAGGACGGGCTTGCCGTAGAGCGGGTGCTTCGAGGTCCGCTCCACGCTGACGACCACGGTCTTGTCCATCTTGTCGCTCACGACGGTGCCTGTCCTGACCTTACGATGAGGAGTTCGTTCCTCCATCGCGAATTACCCCCTTACTCCGGCGCGGCCGCGCGCGATTTCTTTCTCCCTCATCACTGTGAGGACCCTCGCGATCGTCCGGCGGACTTCCTTGATACGGCTGGTGTTACCCAGCTGCCCTATTGCGTTCTGAAACCTGAGGTTGAAGAGCTCCTCTTTGAACTGGCGGTGTTTCTCGCGAAGTTCGTCGAGGGTCATCTCACGGAGTTCTTTCGCGTCCATGTCAAACACCAACTCCCTCTCTCGCCAGGAGCTTGACCTTTATGGGGAGCTTGAACGACGCCGTGCGGAAAGCTGCCTCCGCGACATCGCGCGAGACCCCCTCGATCTCGAACATCACACGTCCCCTCTTCACGGCCGCGGTCCAATACTCCACGTTGCCCTTACCCTTGCCCATGCGCGTTTCGAGCGGCTTTTCCGTGACGGGCCTGTCCGGGAAAATCCTGATCCATATCTTCCCGCCCTTTTTCATCTTGCGCGATATCGCGACGCGGACGGCCTCTATCTGTCTCGCCGTGATCCACCCGTTCTGCAGCGCCTGCAGGCCGTACTCGCCGAAGTCAACCTTCGTCGCGCCCTTTGAGATCCCCTTGAGCGCGGTGAGGTGGGGCTTGCGGTACTTCACTCTCTTAGGCGAAAGCATCGCTAGCTACCTCCTCTCCCTGGCCGCCGGCTGTTGTGACGCTTCCTGCTCCAACACGGGCGGGCGGCGCATTATCTCGCCCTTGTAGATCCAGACCTTGACGCCGATGACCCCGTATATCGTGCGCGCCTCGGCGAAGCCGTAGTTGATGTCGGCGCGCAGGGTGGACAGCGGGAGCTGCCCCTCCAGGTACCACTCCGTCCGGGCTATCTCCGCGCCGCCGAGCCTTCCTGCGGTCTGGATCTTGATGCCCATGGCCCCGGACTTCATCGCCCGGAATATTGCCTGCTTCATAGCCCTGCGGAAACTGATCCTGCGCTCCAGCGCGGAGGCGACACCCTCCGCCACGACCTGGGACTCGCTGTCCGGGTTCTTTATCTCCTGGATGTTGATCATTATGCGCCCGCCGGTCATCGCCTGCAGCTCGTCGCGTATGGCCTGGATCTCCGAGCCGCCTTTGCCGATCACGACGCCGGGCCGCGCAGTGAACACGGTGAAGCGCATAACGTTCCCGATGCGCTCTATCTCTATCCTGCTGATGCCGGCGTTTGCCCAGCGCTTCTTGAGCCACTTGCGAAGCTCCAGATCCGCGTGGAGGTTCTTGGCGTAGTTGCGCCCGTGAGCGTACCAGCGCGATTCCCAGTCATAGATGACTCCCAGACGATAACTTACCGGGTGAACTTTTTGACCCACTGTTCAGCCCTCCTTATTTTTCTGCCACGACGACAGTGATGTGGCTCGTGTGATGCCTGAAAGCATGCGCCCTGCCATGAGAGACGGGGCGGAAGCGTTTCATGTATGCCCCCTGGTCTGCCGTGGCCCTGACTACCGTCAGCTTGTCGATGTCGAGCCCGAGGTTGTGCTCCGCGTTGGCGAGCGCGCTCTTCAGCACCTTCTCTATGTACCTGGCCCCCCTGTTCGGGGTGAACTTCAAAGTCACGACCGCCTCGGACGCTTTTTTGCCCCTGATAAGCTCCAGAACCTGACGCGCCTTGTCGGTCGATATGCGGACCTGCCATGCCATTGCCTTAGCTTCTGCCGCCATCGCCGTTACCTCTTCACCTTCGAGGAGCGTTCCTGCCCGGCGTGTCCGCCAAACCTGCGCGTCGGGGCGAACTCTCCGAGTTTGTGTCCGATCATGTTGTCGCTGACATATACGGGTATATGTATTTTCCCGTTATGAACCGCTATCGTATGTCCTATCATTTCGGGCGTGATGCTCGACCGCCGCGCCCAGGACTTGATGACCCTCTTCTTGCCGGTCTCATTCATGTCCTCTACGCGCTTAAGGAGTTTCGGATCGACATACGGTCCCTTTTTAAGTGAACGAGCCATACCTTGATACCTCCTCGACTACTTGCCGCGCCTGCGGACGATGAACTTATCCGACGGCTTGCGCTTGCGCGTCCTGTAACCCTTTGCCGGCGTCCCCCACGGTGAGACGGGGTGCTTGTGCGACTTGCTGCGCCCCTCGCCGCCGCCCATCGGGTGATCCACCGGGTTCATCACCATGCCGCGGACGTGCGGTCTGCGGCCCTTCCAGCGTGTGCGCCCGGCCTTCCCGTAGACCACGTTTTCGTGATCCTCGTTGCCGACCTGTCCGATCGTGGCCGTACATTCCAGCAGGACGAGGCGGAGTTCGCTGGACGGCATCCTTACGAAAGCGTATTTGCCCTCCTTGGCCATCAACTGCGCGGATGTGCCGGCGGAGCGAGCCAGCACGGCGCCGCGGCCTGGCTCCAGCTCGATGTTGTGGATCACCGTGCCGTCCGGTATGTCGCGGAGCTTGAGCGCGTTGCCTGGCTTGATGTCCGAGCCGGGGCCCGAGACTATCGGGTCGCCGACCTTGAGGCCGACCGGGGCGATGATATAGCGCTTCTCGCCGTCTGCATAGTTCACGAGCGCGATGCGGGCCGAGCGGTTAGGATCGTACTCAATAGAGGCGATTTTGCCTGGGACGCCCGTCTTGTCGCGCTTGAAGTCTATTATCCTGTACAGTTTCCGCGAGCCGCCGCCGCGATGGCGCATCGTGATCCTGCCGGTGTTGTTGCGCCCCCCCGAGCGGTTGAGCGATTCCAGCAGGCTGCGCTCCGGCTTTGTCTTCGTGATCTCGGCGAAGTCAGGGCTGGTCATGAAGCGACGCCCGGGCGTCGTAGGACGATATTTCTTTATACCCATCTCATTTCCCCCCTACGCGCCGGCGCCATCGAAGAATTCGATGCGCTCTCCAGGCGCCAGCATGACAATGGCTTTTTTCCACGAGCGCGAGCGTCCTAAAAACCGGCCCATCCGCTTCGGCTTCGAGGGCATCTTCATCGTGTGCACGCTCGTCACCTTCACTTTGAAGACCTCCTCGACCGCTTTGCGGATCTCTATCTTGTTGGCCTGGCGGAGGACCTCGAAAGTGTACTTGTTATGGGACATCAGTCTGCTGCTCTTCTCGGTCACGACCGGACGGACGATGATGTCATGCGCTAGGGCTATCATATCCCGAACACCTCCTCGAGTTTTCTGACGGCCTCGGGCGTCGCTATGAGCTTCTTGTGGTTCAAAAGGTCATACACGTTGACGCTGTCCACGTGCAGGACGTGCGCGCCTGGTATGTTGGTCACCGACTTCGTGACGGCCGCGTCGCTCTCGTGCACCAAGAACAGCGGCTTCTTCGCGCAATCGAGCTTTTCGAGGAAATAGACGAACGTCTTCGTCCTCGGGCTGTCGAGTCCGAACTTGTCGATGACAAGCACGCCGTTCTCCTGCGCTTTGAGCGTGAGAGCGCTCCTGAGCGCTATCCTGCGGACCTTTTTGTTGACCTTCTGGTGATAGTCGCGCGGGTGCGGCCCGTGGGCTACCCCGCCACCCACCCACAGCGGCGAGCGGGTGCTGCCGGCGCGGGCCCTTCCCGTATGCTTCTGCCTCCACGGCTTGCGGCCGCCCCCGCGGACATCGCCGCGGTCTTTGGCGTTGTGCGTGCCCACCCGCCTGTTCGCGAGTTGCGCCACTACCACCTGATGCATCGCCGGGACGTGGACAGGAGCGTCCCATATGTTCCCGGAGAGCTCGAAGTCCCCAATTACATCGCCGTTTATGTTCACCTGTTTGACGACTGGCATTTTTTTGGCCCCCTCGCCCTAAGCCTTCAGCGCTTTTTGAGCGGTCTTGTAGATAAGGACGAGCTGTTCGTTCGCCCCGGGCACCGAGCCGCGGATGAGGATGAGGTTGTTCTCCGCGTCTACGGAAAAAACCATGAGCCCCTTCGCCGTGACCTGTTCGCCGCCCATGCGCCCGGCCATCTTCTTGCCCTTGAAAATATGCCCGGGGTAGCTGTTGGCGCCGCTCGAACCCGGCTTTCTGTGCACCTTCGAGGCGCCGTGGCTCGCAGGCCCGCCGGAGAAGTGGTGCCTCTTCATGCCGCCGGCGAACCCCTTGCCCTTGCTCACCCCGCGCACGTCAACCAGCTCACCGTCGCTGAAAATGGAGGCCGTGACCTCCTGGCCTACCTCGTAGCCGGAGACGTCGTCCACGCGAAATTCCCTGAGCCAGCGCTTAGGCGCGATGCCCTTCTTATCGAAATAGCCCTTCTTGGGCTTATTCAAGCTGTTTGGCCTCGCGTCAGCGAAGCCAAGCTGAACGGCAGAGTAGCTGTTCTTTTCCGGGGTGCGGATCTCGACGACCGGACAGGGGCCGGCCTCTATCACCGTCACCGGCACGGCTTTGCCCTCGGAGTCGAAGACCTGCGTCATTCCCACTTTTTTCCCCAGAACACCAATGCTCATCACCTTCACTCCTTTCAGATCAAGCGGCCTGCAAACGCCTATGGCCCTACAGCTTAATCTGTATGTCGACTCCAGAAGGAAGGTTCAACTGCATGAGCGCCTCCATGGTCTTCTGTGTCGGGTCGATTATGTCGATCAGCCGTTTGTGCGTCCTGACCTCGTACTGCTCCCGCGCGTCCTTGTCCTTGTGCGGGGACTTCAGTATCGTGAACTTCTTATTCTCGGTCGGCAGAGGGATGGGGCCGAAAACCTTCGCCCCGGTCCTGCCGGCCGTATCGGCGATCTGAACCGCTGAAGCGTCCAGTACCCGGTGGTCGAATGCCTTGAGTTTGATTCGAATATTCTTTGCCAAATCAGTTCCCTCCAGGGGTCAATTTACTCTAATAAAGCGTGAGGACTCGCGTCCGGGACTGGCGCAAAGGCCGCCTTACGTGAGTATCTCCGTCACGACGCCGGCGCCGACCGTGCGGCCGCCCTCGCGGACCGCGAAACGCAGACCGGGCTCCATCGCTATCGGCGCTATCAGCTTCACCTCGAACGTGCTGCTGTCGCCCGGCATGACCATCTCCACTCCCTCGGCCAGCCTGATCTCACCAGTCACGTCCGTGGTCCGGAAGTAGAACTGAGGCTTGTACCCCGAGAAGAACGGCGTGTGGCGGCCGCCCTCCTCCTTCTTCAGGACGTAAACCTCGCCCTTGAAACCCTTGTGCGGCTTTATGCTCCCGGGCTTCGCGAGGACCTGCCCGCGCTCCACCTCGTCCTTGCCCGTCCCGCGCAGCAGGACGCCCACGTTGTCCCCGGCCTCCGCGTCGTCGAGGATCTTCCTGAACATCTCAAGGCTCGTCGCAACAGTCCTCTGCGTGTCGCGGATGCCCACGACCTCCACCTCGTCCGAAGGCCTGACTATCCCCCGCTCAACGCGGCCCGTCACGACCGTACCCCGGCCCGTGATCGTGAACACGTCCTCGATCGGCATCAGGAACGGCTTGTCCACCTCGCGCACCGGCGACGGTATGTAGCCGTCGCACGCCTCCATCAGCTCGATCACACCGGCCGTCCACTCGTCGTCCTCGTCGCTCTCCAGCGCCTTCAGCGCCGACCCCCTTATGACCGGGACGTCGTCGCCGGGGAACTCGTACTTCGTCAGCAGGTCCCGTATCTCCATCTCCACCAGGTCCAGGAGCTCCGGGTCGTCCACCATGTCCACCTTGTTCATGAACACGACCAGCGCCGGCACGTTCACCTGCCGCGCGAGGAGCACGTGCTCGCGCGTCTGAGGCATCGGCCCGTCCGCCGCGCTCACCACCAGGATCGCACCGTCCATCTGCGCCGCCCCCGTGATCATGTTCTTGATGTAGTCCGCGTGGCCAGGGCAGTCTATGTGCGCGTAGTGCCTCTTCTCCGTCTGGTACTCCACGTGCGCTATGTTGATCGTGATGCCCCGCTCCCGCTCCTCCGGCGCCTTGTCGATCATGTCGAACGGCGTGAAGTCCGCGCCCCC
>JAISFV010000137.1 GCA_031263445.1 Synergistaceae bacterium
GCCACGCTAAAGGGCTACTGGCATGGAAATCCCCCGTGTATGACGCTGATTCTTTTCCGGCTGTCCCCATGCCCAATCACCTCCTCTCCCGTGAGCTTGCGGATATCTTCGTAAATCGGTACGTTCGGCCAATGCCTTCTCAGAACGTCACGGCAGAACGGATCGCGCTCGCACATGGCGGCGGTGCGTATCCCCGCGGCTTCGGCGGCAAGGTCGAGGCCTCCGATCCCGCTGAAAAACGATAAGGCGTTCATGTCGGGCATTCTGCTTCACCTCGCCTTGGACGGCGGCAGCGTGGATTTTCTTGTCTGCCTTTTGCCGGCTGAACTTCTTCTTCACAGCAGGCCCCATAGAGGCGGCACTTCTCAAGCCACTTGTCCAGCTCATGAACTGGATAACGAATACAGCGCTGGGAAACTCTCGTGTACTTTGGGCCGCGGTCACCGCCTTTGTTTTTCCCGCCGTACCGGCAGCCGCGGAGAAACGAGACCGATCTGCCGATGTATTTCGCGGCATCCTTTTCATCCAGGTCTTTCGGAACGATGGAGGCCGGCCGGCCATTTACCGTTTGGCTGTCTCCGAATAGCTGGAATTTCAATTCCCGGATAAACGGCTCTATTTCCATGCTGGCGTCGACGACGGGGATCTGGCCGCTTATCTGCAAATACCCCCCTTCAATGTGAATGCTGATGTTATTTGGCACTTTCATCACCGCCTGTTTTCCAGATAGAATGATCCGGCTCATATGAACGCGCCTCCGCGTCCTTGAGTCCCGGGACATCAAATTCAGGATAAGGCGGTATTAAAGCGCGAATACATTTTTGAGGGGTAGTAGGCCAAGAAGTGAATTAGACTGTATCCAAGCCACGTAGGATAGGGAAAAGCCGGTAATATCCAAGAGAAAACTGGCACAGCGATGTCTGATGTGAATGAAGTGAGCCTTGAATCAACGAATAACGTTTGATGGTTCCGTATAAGTGATAAAAGAGGAATTATCCGAAATAGAAATCACTTAAAGAGAAGAATGCGAAACTAAACGGCAATGAGAGGACAGGCAAGAGATATTGGATTGTCCTCAGCCTTAGCGCTCGGGGAGGCGGCCGTGATTTGGGAAATTTCATAAAGGCTGACTGTTGCTAGATTTGACTGAATTTAAAAAGGGAAGAGAATATACGCTGCTAGAGGCGACGAAAAAATTTGGAGGTTATATGGAGGTTTTTTTAAATGAAAAGGGTTCAGGAGAAATCCCCTGAACCCTTGCTATCACCTGGTGGAGCTGAGGGGAATTGAACCCCTGACCTCTTCCATGCCAATGCGTTGTAGATATACTATTAGATTACTTTAAAAATTCCTCGTTTTATAAATCTCGCTAATATCAAGGCTTCTTGCTTTTATAAGTTATACATATACTTATGCAACATCCCCGTGATATAATGATTTCGGAGTGCATATTGAGTGCAGGAATCGAGGTCGTATATCGTGCCAACCGTGAAACTCACTCAAACTGTCGTTCAGAATATCACGCCGGCTGACAGAAGGCAACGGATAAAAGACAGCGTTGTCGCAGGGCTGACCCTCTCGGTCGAAACCTCAGGGCGCAAGTCATGGTGGGTTGACTACCGCAAACCCGACGGCAAGCGGTCATACCACACCATCGGCCGGGCCGACCTCTTCACCGTCGCCGAGGCCCGCGAGAGGGCGAAAGAGTTCCTTGCCCGCGTTAAGCTCGGAGAGGACGTGACAGCGCCGAAAAATGACGGCCCGCCCCCATCCGACGCGCCTCTCCTTAAAGATTTCCTCGAAGAACACTATTTCCCCTGGGTGCTGGCGAACCGCAAGGGGGGCAAGGCTACTGTCGCGAGGCTGAAAGCCTCTTTCGGCTTCCTCATGAATGTCGCGGTCAGGGAGATCGACCCTCTGTCCATAGAGAAGTGGCGCACCGGGCGTCTGAAAGAAGTCAAGGCTTCGAGCATCAACAGGGACATGGCCGCGCTGATCTCATCGTTGAACTGGGGCGCGGGCCTCGGATTGATCGAAGCCAACCCCCTGTCCCGCACAAAGCACTTGCAGGAGCGCGACTCCCAGCCGAAGGCGCGTTTCCTCGCCCATGACGAAAGGGAGCGGCTTATGGACGCCCTGGAGGGCAGGGAGGAGTATCTGAGGAATATGGTGATCGTCTCGCTGAACACAGGGATCAGGCGCGGCGCCCTCTTCTCCCTCCTGTGGTCTGACGTCGACCTCGACAAGAGAATACTGACGCTGAGGGGCGAGGACGCCAAGAACAGCAAGACGAACTACGTCCCGCTGAACGCCGCCGCTTACGCCGCGTTCAAGGAATGGCGTAAATCGTCGAAGGGGGAATTAGTGTTCCCGTCGCCCAGGACAGGCGACCGCCTGACAGAATGCCGCCACGCGTGGGCGTCGCTGGTGAAGGCCGCTGGCATCAAGAACTTCCGCTGGCACGACATGAGGCACGACTTCGCCAGCCAGCTCGTCATGAAGGGCGTCGACCTGAACACCGTCCGAGAGCTGATGGGACACGCCGACATAAGGATGACGCTGCGGTACGCGCATCTCGCGCCGGGCGTGAAGACGAAGGCTGTCGCCGCGCTGGACGAGTAGGAGGGGGTCAGATACGATCTGCCCCCCCTGATGTGAACGGCGTCTTGCGGGGAAATTTGAAGGGCTAAACTTAGGAAAATCCGGACATTCTGCCTGACCGAGACTCCTGTGAAGCCAGTCAGGATCAACAAAAGGCCCGGACAAAATATCGTATCTTGTTTTTAGTTGATGAAGCCATGCGGGGCCGTCAGGGAGGCCCCGCGTCAGGTCGTCACAGGATGAGCCGGGCTACATGATCAAGCGCCTCCTGTCGTGCAATAGGAGGGCTTGTTAAGTCCTCCGGGACCGGAGCATATTGCCAATACCTTGATCCCGTATTCCTCGCAGCACGCGTGCTCGATCCTGCACCCCCTGGCGTTTTCCCATCCCGCGCCAAAAACAGCGCCGTCCGCTTCGGCCAGGACGCCTATCGACTTGCCGAGAAACTGGAGCGCGTTTCCGTCAAAATCTTTAAAGAATGAGTCAAGGATCTCCGCGTCGTCTCCAAAAGCATCTTTTACCATCGTCTCAAGGCGCTTCCGCTCCGCAAGTATCTCCTCGTCTGTTTTGCCGCGCATCGGCTGTGACACAAATACCTTTTTCATCTGTACTCCTCCTCATTTCTATATTACATATCGATATTCCCCCGGTTTTAGCGGAGGCAAATTTTCATTGTCCCACTCTATCTTCTTTTTGCAAAGACAAATAAAATACTTTTCTCCGCAAGTTTCGCATGGATTCTGATCTTTATTCTTGCTTTTTTTGCGAAAAAACACGCGCGTCCCCTCCTACAATCCCAGCCGCTTCTTGACCCACGGCAGCAGGGCCGACAGCAGGTCCCTCGCCACGTAGCCCGAGGCCCCCGATATGGCGGTCTTGGTCTGCGGGTCGAAGTCCGTGCCGTACAGTATCAGCGTGGCGAGCGCCCCCACGAACAGCGCCGCCGTGACCCTCTGGCAGAACGCCCACAGGGTGAAGTCCTGCCGGTCGCAGTTGATCCCCCTCAGCGCCCCGCCCATCAGCGCCATGAACATGCCCACGAGCCACGGGGACACGTCCTCCCTGTTTATCACGCGCTCACGCCGGGGACTGGACGCCGCACTCGTCGGCCAGGGCCTTGAGGCGGTTGTACCAGCCGTTGCGGAACTTCGACTGCGACGGGTTTCCCCTCCCCGTCGATGCGGAAGACCGCGCCGCCCTCGGTTATGCCCACGCCTATGAGGAAATCGTCGTGGAACTCCTTCAGGAGCGCGCGCCTCGTCGGCGACCACGGGCTTTTCCCCGCCAGCGCCCCCTTGTGGCGCGCCCTCGCGTAGAAGCCCTTTTCTCCCGAGAGGTCTAGATCCTGGAATATGACCGCCGTCTTGTTCTCCCCGTCGTCCAGCGACTCGGCCAGGAC
>JAISFV010000017.1 GCA_031263445.1 Synergistaceae bacterium
GAGGATGAAGATCTGTACCAAGTGCCTCCGCTCGCACACAGTGAAGAGGGCCGCGTAGGGACGCGGCCCCTTTTTTTGGGGTTGCAACGGGGCATCTTCGCCGGTTCTCCCGTGCGGGAAGCGAACGAGTCTGCCCCATTTCGCGTTGCGGTTCAATGAGTAAAGCATGAGATCTTAAAAATAGAGCAGCCAGACGACCGGCTGCTCTATTTTGTGTCGCTCTGAGTTTGAACCCGGTCAGCGTTTTTTCGATGTCCAGGCCATAGCGGCCAGGCCTACGATCAGCAGCAGCGGGGAGGCCGCGGCGGAACATCCGCCCGTCTCGGTTGGCTCTGTGGCGTCTTGTCCGATCCCTATCCCGACTTTATTCAAACTGTCCTCGACATGCTCAACCCCTGCGTCAGACCCCACGTCAGCCCAAGCAGTCACTTGATACCATCCCTTTGGAAGCAGCACTATGTAATCAGGATCAGTTCTCCCGTCTGCGCCAGTATGCTGAGTACTCTCTCCCCAGGTATACCCCTCATTATCATTCACCACAAAATACACTGGAACGGAGCTAGGATAGGGGGACTCACCGACCCGGAGCCATGCCCATGCTTTTAATGTCCCCATCCCAGTTTCCTGGTCGTATGACTCAGTCGTATATAGCGTGATGCTTATTTTGTTCGGATCAACGGGAACTGGCTTGACCGTCACAGTAACGGATACGTCTGGTACTGGTATCCCATCTAAAAGCACGGTGAGCGTGTGTTGCTCGTCTGTTCTATCAGTATTGTCATTGCGGGGTATTTCGACGCCACTGATGACCCCAAGGCCGCTGTCGGTCAGTACTAACCGTTTATCAGAACTTACGCCGTCGACCGCGATCCATATATCATTGGATATCAAACTTAAATTCTTTCCAGAAACAGTCACATCCACGCTCAAGGGACCAGTTGGCAAAGTTGTCAGCACTCTCTGTTGCTCGTCAACGTCAATTGACCTTACAAACGTAAAACTGTTGCGCATTTTGTCTATGTTTAGAAAGGCTTCATCGTAGACATCTCCGCTCCCATTAGGAGCTAGAACCGTGCGAATGTTGACATTATCAAACGCATTAGCACTAACATTCGGCGGCACGTCTCCAGAGAAAACAATCGTGAGGGGCTTATCTGCGCTGATGCTTATGTTTTGAAAGGAACCCCCGATGCTTGTCAGGGTCGGCGGGAACTGGATGTATTCCAAATACGGCAAAACGCCTGGTTCAATGAAAGACCCCGTCGGTATGACCGCAAGGCCGTTCGGCAGACGTATCTCTCTCACCTTTGCAAAGACCATGCCGTTATCGTTGGAATTAGCTACTAGCAGTGAAGTGCCTTGCAGCGTGTTAGCGGCGCTCATGTCGATGACCTCGAGGTTTGTCCAGATGTCAGAGAAACCTAGGTAGGCCATGTCCTCCGAAGTGATCAGTCCGCCAACGCCAAGATCTGACAAGTCTCCATATATTTTCGATGAATCGTCCGTACTTGTCGGTGCCGCGTTATGCGTTATTACTATTTTTTTTACCGTGTCAATGTTTGCGACATTGAAGCCTGGTATCGCGCCGGCAGCCGATAAATACTGATAAATGCCACTGCTTTTATAAGCATCACGCAGAAAATTGCCCGTATACTCTGTGGACGTTATCCTTTCATCAATCGTCAGGGTTCCGCTCACAGGATCCCAGGTGTTCGCGGCCCACGCTACAGATATGGCGAGCGCGAACACCGCCAGCACGGCGGCGAGTGTCGCTGCTTTCTTCATGAATGTCACGGTTTTTCTCATTTGCCGTTACCTCCTCCTGTTGACGCCGCTTCGGCGGTTTTTCCCCCTAAATCACGAAACGGCGCTCATTGCCGAACAATACTACTTCACGGTGCGCTAGACAACCAAAAACGAGACTAAACTCACCCGCCGCGGCCAGCATAAACCTTAGAAGAGTCAGAGAGAGCAGCCGCCTGGCTGCTCTCTCTGTTTGGCATCTCGTTAAATCTGAGAAGGCTGATTTACTGTCGGGTGCCTAAATGTCACCCTGGCGAATTAGCCAGCGTTCCTTTGAATCCGGTCAGCGTCTCTTCGACGTCCAGGCCATGACGGTCGCGCCCGCGATGAGCAGTAGCGGGGAGGTGACTGCGGAGCAACCGCCGCCGCCGGTATCCGATGAATCTCCGCCGCCAACGTTCACAGGAGCGCTACTGCTGTCGTAACCACTGGCGGTTGCGGTGACTGTATAGTTACCGTAAGGGAGGCCGTCGGCAACCAGAGTGACGGAACCAGTTGACCCGCTGGCGTCCGTGATTCCAGGGACTTCTGTGACCAGAGATTGAGACCGGCTAACCCTAAATGTCACTGGAGTGCCAACAGCGCCAGGTGGCACGAGTTTTGCTGAGGCCGCTATCCCCCCTTTCCCAGAAATCGGCCACGCAAACATGCTGATGTAGGACGACGACGTGCTGTAATAAAAGTCCTCTAGCGTCCCCTCAAATATCACTCTACTGTTACTGTTATCCGGTGACGCATATGCCACCGTATAATTTCCCGTCGTAAGTGTATCAAGGGGGATCTCGAAGTACGTATCGTTGTCTTCGTTGACTTGCGTCCTGGTTTTGATTGTAATTGGCTGCCCGCCACTAATCGGCGTAAACGTGACGTCCAGTGAGACGCCGTTCGGTATAAGTAACGCGCCGGCTTTGTACACCACGGTGTCGATAGACTGCTGCGTGAGATCGAACATCCTTTCAGGATACTTGAAGACAACAGGATTACTCTCGGTTCCCACAAGCGAATGTACCACCGTCGGCGTATCTCTGTAAATCCAAGAGGCTTTGTTTCCTTCTACATCGACTGAGATAATTTGGTCAGGGCTGGACACTAGCTGTCTCGCAGCAGCAGCGACCGTCACATCGGCGCTGACGCCCGGGACTGTCACGCCGTCTAAAACAGAAGTGATCTTATATGTTACGGGTTGACTTGTCGTATTCCCCGGTATACTAACGCCACTTACAACCCAGCTATCAACAACAGCGCCTGGTACTGGTTCTTTTTCCAGGAGAGTCCCTTTGACCGCGATTCTGAATGTTTTGTCTAAGTTCTTCCCGGCAACCGTCACGTCCACTGTCCCTCCGTCGCTCGGTAACGTGGTCGGCACCGCAGTTATCGACTCAACATAAGAAATCTTTCCAGCTATGGTGGAACCTAATGCACCAGCGTAATCTAATGAGCTTTCTTGCGGAACGATAACCTTTCCGATTTTTTCCGAAGTACCACCGCTAAAAGCGCTACCGGCAATGACAGGCGCTGTTGGCCCTGTAAAAACTAGGGTGATGCTATTCGGATCTGTACCAATACCTTTAAATGTGTCTGCACTGATGACCTCCAAGGTCGACGGGAAAACGATCTTTTTGATTGCAGGCAACACATTCGTAGCGCTAAAAGAATCTTTCGATATGATCGCAATGCCCTCTGGCAGGTACATTTCCTCTAAAGAATTGTATAGTATATCACCAGCAGCGACATCCAATACTGTGAACGGGCTATACAGTGTATTTGCGCCTCTCATGTCCACCGATTTAAGATTATGCAACTCGGCGAGATAACGCATGTCCTCCCAAGTGATGATCCCGCCTCCACTGTGATATAATAATAAATCAATAGAAGCAAGGTCATCGGTACTCTTGATGACAGGCGTGGCGGACGGCTTGATGATTACAATTTTAATATCATCGGAGACAATGTTGGCGGCGTCCTCACTATTCAAACTTGCTACTGTCTGTGCTATGCCAGATGTCATGTAATGTTCAAATTGCACCTCTGCTAGCGGATCAACAATCGTCAGCGTTCCAGTCGCCGAGTCCCAGTTGTTCGCGCCCCACGCTACGGATATGACGAGCGTGAACACCGCCAATACGGCGGCTAGCGTCATGCCCTTCTCGATAAATTTCATGGCTTTCCTCATTTGCCGTTACCCCCTCCTGTTGACGCCGCTTCTGCGGCTTTTCCCCGTGAATCACGATACGGCGCTCATGGCGAACAATACTACGTCACGGCGCGCCAGTCAACTAAAAACGTGATAACAACCAGGTGACCGCGCGTCTAGAACATCCTCTTCTTCCACCGGAGGTATGTGACGAGCGCCGTGAGGGCCGCCGCCACTGCCATCGCGTAGCGGAAGCCAGCGAAGTCGCCCTCCCACGGCACCGGCACGTTCATGCCGAAGAAGCTCGCTATCATCGTGGGGATCGCCATCACTATCGTGACGGACGCCAGGAACTTCATCACGATGTTGAGGTTGTTCGAGATGACCGAGGCGAACGCGTCCATCGTGCTGGATAGCACGTCGCTGTGTACCTGCACCATCTCTATCGCCTGGTCGTACTCGATCCGCACGTCCTCCAGCAGTTCTTCGTCCTCCTCGCGGAGCTTCACGAGGTGGTGGACGCTCTTGTTCCCGAAAAGCCTCATCAGGCGCTCTATCACGGACCTGTTCGACCTCAGCGAGACGGTAAAGTACGTGAGCGCCTTTTGCAGGTCCAGCAGCAGGAACAGCTCCTTGTTCTTCATCGACAGCCGCAGCGCCTGCTCTATCTCGTCCGTCTTCCTGTTCATCAGGCGCAGGTCCTTCAAATACAGGATGGCCGTGCGGTAGAGTATCTGGAACAGAAAGCGCGTCCGCTTCGTCGTGTCGAAGAAGTGGTGGTGACCGGCGTCAAAGTCCTCCAGCACCTCGTTCTCCTCCAGGCAGACCGTGACGATGTACTTTTCGGATATGATGATCCCAAGCGGGATAGTGTCGTAGCCGAAGGTCAGGCTCTCGTCGTTTTTCGGTATGTTCGTGAGGGTCAGCACCATGTCGTCGTCCACCTCTATGCGCGAGGACTCTTCCTGGTCGAGCGCGGCCCGGAGCACGTCGAGCGGCGCGCCCGTCACTTCGGAGACGATCCGCAGCTCAGACGCGCTCGGACGTATGAGGTTGAACCACGCCCCTGGCTCGATGCCCGTGTCAGCCTGGAATTCCAGCTCCATCAAACGGTCGGACGTAGTCGTGTAAATCTTGAGCATCTGGCGTCAACTCCTCTATGGCTGAATTAAAGATTAAAATCAGCCCTCATAAAAAAAGCCCCTCGCGCCGACGGTCCCAGGCGCAAGAGGCTACGGCGCTCCACGTATGGCGCGCCATAATACCGATCGCGTTTAGCCCGGAGGCCGCGGCACATCCTGTTCCTTCGACGATAAATCTTCCGTAAACCCGTTACTAGCAGGTTCAGGAACGCTGCTGTCCATATCTGGCTCCTTTCGCGGCGCCTAGCTGATATAGCCCTTCAACGGTGAGTCTAACGCCACACGGCGCTGTTCGTCAATACGAGTCCCCGCAAAAATCCGTGATTTCCGAAGCCGCCCCTGGCGGCCGCGTCACCCGGCCTGAGGGCTGCCGGTTCCCCACGCTCTCCCCGCCTCGAACGCGCGGACGTTGAGTTCGTATGACTTGGGCGGCACGGTATCCTTCAGGACGGCCTCCCAGTCTATGTAGCCCAGGCCCATGCACCTGACGAGCGCGCCCAGGAGGACGATGTTCTGCGCCTTTGCGTTCCCGAGCCTGGAGGCGACCGCTCCGGCGTCGAAGGCTATGACGCCCGGCACGGCCTCCCTGAGCCGGGCTATCACGTCATCCGGGTATTTCGCCATGCCTGTCAGCACGGACAGCGGGCGGATCTCATAGTCGTTCACGACCAGCATCCCGCCGGGCCGCAGGTACGAGAGCCACCGCGCGGCCTCCGCCTTCTCGAACGAGACGAGCGTGTCCGCCTCGCCCTCGTCGATGATCGGCGAATAGACCGCCGGGCCGAACTTGACGTGAGTCGAGACGCTGCCGCCGCGCTGAGACATGCCGTGTATCTCGGACATCTTCACGTCCGCCCCTGCGCGCACGAGGCCCTCCGAAAGCACCTTCGACGCCAGGATCGTACCCTGCCCGCCGACGCCGACCAGTAGGATGTTCCCGGCTCTGTCCTGATTTTTTCCGTCACTCATAGAAATCACCAACCCTTGAAATCGCGCCGACCGGGCATATCATGGCGCAGATCATGCAGCCGTTGCACGCCACGCGGTCTATCGTTATCTTGCCGCCGTCCGGGGCGAGCGCTGGGCAGCCGGCCTTGAGACAGGCCTTGCACCCGACGCACTTCTCTTTGTCCGCCTCACAGTATAGGTCAGCGCGCGCGCGCGCCACGTCTCTGATCAGCGCGCATGGGCGCGAGGCGATGATCACGAAGAATTCGCGGGACGCGCGGGCGTCCGCCACGGCTTTCGCGACAGCGCCTATGTCGTAGGAGTCCACGGATCTCACGTTCCCCTGCTTGACGCCGCAGGCGACGCACAGGTCGCGTAGGTCTATCCGCGCGGTCGCCTCGCCCTTTATCGTGAAGCCTGTCCCCGGGTTCTCCTGGTGTCCGGTCATGGCCGTCGTCCTGTTGTCGAGGATGATGAGCGCGGACTCGCTCTTGTTCACTACCGCGTCTATCAGGCCGGTGATGCCGGAGTGGAAGAACGTCGAGTCGCCGATCACGCTGAACACCTTGGGCTGCTTGCGCCCCGGCCCGTCTGTGGCTGCTGAGGCAAAAGCCTTCTGATAGCCGATGCCGGCGGAGACGCTGGCGCCCATGCAGATCACCGAGTCCGTCACGGACAGCGGCGGGGCGACGCCCAGCGTGTAGCAGCCGATGTCGCTGCTCACAACGATATCTTTTTCCTTGGACAGGGCGTAGAACACCCCCCTGTGGGAGCAGCCCGGGCATAGCACGGGAGGGCGGGGCGGCGGCGTGACGCCGGATGTCGGCCCCGGCTCGGGCTTGCAGCCCAGAACGGCGCTCCGGACGATCCCTGCGTTCAGCTCGTCCACTGCGGGGAACAGGCTGCGCCCCTCGCAAGCGATTCCCAGGGATTTCACGAACGACTCGATATACGGCTCGTTCTCCTCCACCACGTAGACCTTCTCCACGCCCGCCGCGAACTCTCTGATCAGCTCATCCGGGAGCGGGTAGGTGAAACCCAGCTTGAGGTACGAAAACCCGGCGTCCTTGAAGGCCTCGCGCGCGTGCTGGTAGCCGATCCCGCTCGTTATGACCCCTGCCTTGCGGGAAGCGCCCCATTCTATCCTGTTGTACGGGCAGCCGTTCGAGAACTCGCGGAGTTTTTTCTCCCTCTCCTCCAGCAGGTAGCGCCTGGCCTTTGCCGCCGCCGGCGTCATGACACGCTTCGCCGGGTCGCGCTCGTATGGCTTCACCGGGACATCTACCCTCTCACCCGGCTCCGCTGCGGACTTGCTGTGGCATATCCTCGTGGTCACCCTGAACAGCACGGGGACGTCGAAGCGCTCGGAGATTTCGAACGCGTCCCTCACGTAGTCAAGGCACTCCTGGCTGTCAGACGGCTCCATCATCGGCGTCTTGGCGTGGAGGGCGTACCAGCGGTTGTCCTGCTCGTTCTGTGAGCTGAAAAGCCCCGGGTCGTCCGCCGTCACTATGACTAATCCGCCGCTCGCGCCTACGTAGGACATGGTGAAAAACGGATCCGCCGCGACGTTGAGACCGACGTGCTTCATGGCCGCGAGCGCCCGCGCCCCGGCCATGGAAGCGCCTGAAGCGACCTCGACCGCCACCTTTTCGTTCACGGACCACTCGGAGTCTATCTCCGCATAGAGGGCGATGTTCTCCAGTATCTCGGAGGACGGCGTCCCCGGATACGCCGCCGCGACTCGGCACCCGGCCTCCCATGCCCCTCGGGCTATCGCTTCGTTGCCCGTCATTATCTTCCTCATCCATATTCCTCCTAAAAGCTAAATCGGCACACACACCGAGCCATTATAAACGAAAAAACCGGGCTGAAGAAGCGCCCGGGATTTTTTCGTTTATGACCGCCGAGTTGTTTCAAGAAGGCGCAAAAGTCTTTCAGCTCACTATAAATGCCCCTCGCGGGCCAGGTACTGGTCGAAGAGCAGGCGGCTCACGCGCGAGCCGTAGACCTGTGACTCGTGTGCGCGGTGATACTGCCTGTCCTTGAAGTCCTTAGTGAATATCGCGATGACGTAGCTGCCGAACGGCGTGCCGACTATGCCGCCGTCGTTGCGGCAGTTGTCCATGCTCCCGCTCTTCGAGGCTATGTAAAGCGGACGGTCCTCGCCGAAATTGTCCTCGTCCAGGTAGTACGGCGGCAGGGAGTCCGTGAGCGTCCCGTTGTAGTGCTGCATACGGTATATGGCGAGCATTTCGCGGGACGCCTCCGGGGAGATCAGCTCCTCCCTGGCGATCATCGTGAAGAGCCGCCCGTACTCCCTCGGCGTGGTGGTCCCGAGCGGAGGCCATCCGCCGTCATCCCCGCCGCTGTCGGCGATCTTGCGGTGGAGCTTCGTCTTATGGAAGCCGGATGCTTCTATGCCGCTGTTGATCTCGTCCAGCCCGAGGTATCCTATGAGCATGTTCGTCGCCACGTTGTCGCTCACGATGATCATCAGCGTGGCGAGGTTCCTGACCGACAGCTCCGTGCCGGTTTCGAGCGACTTGAGTATGCCGCTGCCGCTTATGGAATTTTCCTCCGTGTAGGCGAGCCTGTCGGCCAGGCTCTTTTTGCCTCGCGATACTTGACGGAACAGCTCCGCCAGTATGAACGACTTGATCGTGCTGGCCGTCTCGAACTCGCAGTCTGCGTTCATCTCCACGACACGGCCCTTGAGGTCGTCCGCGTACAACCCCATCAGCCCGCTGAAACTCATGATCTCCCGTTCTACCCTGCGCTCTAGTTTGAATTCTTCGAGCAAGTCTACCCCTCCTTGTGGCAAGCTACCTGTCGCGTTCCTGTCCGTTTCATAGCCGGCGCCTCATGTCTGCATATATCCATGGTGTAAGGGCATCTGGTGTGAAAGCGGCACCCGTCCGGCGGGTTCACCGGGCTCGGCATCTCGCCGGTCAGAAGCGCCTTCTTTTCCTTCCGCATGTGAGGGTCGGGCTTCGGGGCCGCCTCCAGCAGGAACGTCGTGTACGGGTGGAGTGGGTTTGCGAAGATCTCCTCTGTCTCCCCCACCTCGCAGACCTTCCCCAGGAACATCACGCAGACCCTGTCCGACACATACCGTACCACGCTCAGGTCGTGCGAGATGAAGAGGTACGTGAGCCCCATCTCCTTCTGCAGGTCGTAGAGGAGGTTCAGTATCTGCGCCTGTATGGAGACGTCGAGCGCCGAAACTGGCTCGTCGCAGACGAGCAGCTTCGGGTTGAGCGCTATGGCGCGGGCTATGCCGATCCGCTGACGCTGCCCGCCGGAGAACTGGTGCGGGTATCTGTTGATGTGTTCCGGCCTGATGCCGGCCATCGCCATGAGCTGCCTCACCCTGGCCTCCGTCTCCTTCTTCGACTTGAATACGCGGTGGGTCACGAGCGGTTCCGCTATGATCTGGTAAACGCTCATCCTCGGGTTCAGCGACGCGTATGGATCCTGGAAGATGATCTGCATCCGCCTGCGGGTTTGCAGCAGCTCGGAGTCGTTCATGCCGGCCAGGTCGCGCCCCTCGAAGCGCACGACGCCGCTGTCCGGCACGAGGAGACGGAGGATCAGCCGCCCCATCGTGCTCTTGCCGCACCCGGACTCGCCGACCATCGCCAGCGTCTCGCCCTGGTCAATGTGGAAGCTCACGTCCGACACGGCCTGGATCAGATGTCCGCCGCGCAGCCCGTCCATGACGCGGAAATTTTTTACCACGCGCTCCGCCTCGATGAGATGAGATGAGTTCGTTACCTGCGCAGACATATCGCTCATTCCATGTCGCCTCCCCCGCAGTCCCGATACCTGTAACACCTCACCCAGTGTCCCCTGTCCGCCTCGTACAGCTCCGGCTCGAACTTGCCGCATTCGGGCGCGGCGTGTTCGCACCTCGGGCGGAAGCGGCAGCCCTCCGGCAGATTGAGCAGGCTCGGCACCATTCCCTTGATATTGTAGAGCCGGCCGCCGCCCCTCCCGGATCTCGGGATCGAGTTCAGAAGCCCTGTCGTGTACGGGTGCATCGTGTGGTCGAAGAGGTCGAACACATTTGCCTGTTCCATGATCCTGCCCGCGTACATGACGTAGACGTAATCGCAGATTTCGGCCACCACGCCCATGTTGTGCGTTATGAGCATTATCGACGTGTCGGTGGTCCGCTCCAGCTCCTTCATCTGGTGGAGTATCTGTGCCTCGATTGTCACGTCGAGCGCGGTGGTCGGTTCGTCGGCTATCATGAGCTTCGGGCGGCAGACCATGGCCATCGCGATCATGACCCTCTGGCGCAGCCCGCCGGAGAGCTGGTGCGGGTACGAGCCGAAACGCTTCTCCGCCTCAGGTATGCCGACGGCCTTGAACATCTCTATCGCCCTGTCGCGGGCTTCTTTCTTGCCGGCTCCCTGGTGGAGGATCATCGCCTCCACGACCTGCTTCCCGACGGTGTAGACCGGGTTCAGCGAGGTCATCGGCTCCTGGAATATCATGGAGACCTTGTTGCCTCGGATCTGCCGCATCTCCCTCGGGGACTTGGAGACCAGATCCTCCCCGTCGAGGACGATGCTCCCGGAGACGATCTTCCCTGGGCTGCTCACAAGCCGCAGCACGGAGAGCGCCGTGACGCTTTTGCCGCAGCCCGACTCCCCCACGACGCCCACTATGCCCTTACGCGGGATGCTGATCGTAACGTCGTCCACCGCAGGGGCCACCCCGTTGCGCGTGAAGAAGTGCGTCCGGAGGTTTTTTATATAGAGCGCCCCGCCGTTTCCCTGCGTCTGCCCCATGTTCTCTCCCATGCCACCCGCCCCCGGTCAGTCTTTCATGTACGGGTCCATCGCGTCGCGGACGCCGTCCCCGAGGAAGTTGAACGCGAGCACGAAGATCAGTATGGCGACGCCAGGCGCTATGGCGAGCCAGGGGTAGCTCATGAGGTACGTCTTGTACCTGTAGATCATCAGCCCCCAGCTCGTTGAGGGCGGCGCGGCGCCCACGCCTAGGAAGCTCAGGCTGGACTCGTTCAGGATGGCGCCAGGGATGTTGAGCGTGAAGAGGACTATCAGGTTCGGCACGCAGTTCGGCAGGATGTGGCGAAATATGATGACACCGGGGCGCACCCCGATGGACCGCGCCGCCTCGACGAACTCCTTCTCCCGGAGCGACATGGTCTGGGCGCGTATCACGCGCGCGGTGCCGGCCCAGCTCACTACGCTCAAGGCGACGAATATGCTCATTATCCCGCCGCCCAGCGTGTACGAGACTACCATGGCGAGCAAGAGCGACGGGAACGCCAGCACGACGTCAGCGAAGCGCATTATCCAGAAATCGGCCCTGCCGCCGAAATACCCGCCGATGAGCCCCAGGACGGTGCCGAAGACCATCGAAATAGTCGTGGGCAGAAGGCCGATCATGATCGATATCCGGGCGCCGTATATCAGCCTGACGAACTGATCCCTGCCCAGGTCGTCACAGCCCGCCCAGTGGGCGGCCGACGGCGGCGCGAAGCGCTCTCCGAGCGAGGGCCTGTTCGGGTCGTATGGCGTATACAGCGGAACGGCGAGCGCGGCTGCCATTATTACGCAGATCACGAGGAACGAAAAGGCGGCGAGCTTGTTCTTGCGGAGCATCCAGAGGAGCTGGGACGAGATGGTCCCGTCGTCCTGCCGCTCGATGACGTCCTCGCCCGAGTCCGGTATTCCAACGGGCGGTTCGAGGCGTTCTTCTATTATTGAACTCATGGCCTCATCGCCTCATTCCACCCTGATCCTGGGGTCTAGAAAGCCGTACATGAGGTCGGCTATCAGGTTCCCGGCTATGACGAGCGCCGTAGAGAAGAGTATCGTCCCCTGCAAGAGCGGCATATCCCTCGCCGCGATGGCGCTCACCGCGATCCGCCCCAGCCCCGGGATTCCGAAGATGCTCTCCGTCATGACCGCCCCTCCGAGGAGGCCCGCCACCTGCATCGCCATTATGGTCACGACAGGCAGCATGGCGTTTTTCAGCGCGTGTCCCATGACGACCGCCGATTCGGCGAGTCCCTTCGCCCTCGCGGTGCGGATGAAGTCGTTCTTCATTATCTCGAGCAGATTGGAGCGCGTGAGGCGGGCCACGGTCCCAGCAGAGCTCCATCCCAGCACGATCGCCGGCATTATATAATATTTAAAGCTGTAGTACCCGTTTACAGGGAGCCACCTCAGCTTGTACGCGAATACGAACTGCATCAAGAGTCCAGCCCAAAAGACGGGGAGCGAGACCCCCACCAGGGAAAAACCCATGAAAAACCTGTCGGTAAGCGTGTTTTGTTTGACGGCTGACAAGAGGCCGGCCGGGATGCCTATGAGCCAGGCGACGATAGCGGCGTAGACTGAGAGTTTGATCGTGTGGGGGAAGGATTGCGCTATGAGGCTGCTCACCTCCCTGTTCAGCTTGTACGAGATCCCGAAGTCCCCGCGCAGGGTGCCGACAATGTAACGGCCAAAGCGCACGAGGACGGGGTCGTCGAGATGCATACGCGCGCGGAACGCCTCGATCAAATTTGGCTTGATATGTTCGCCCATCATCACGGTGACCGGATCCCCCGGCACGACGTTCAGCAGAAGGAATAAGACAAGAGCGACACCGATCAGCACCGGGAGCGATATAAGAACCCTGTTTATTATAAACCTGCCCATTTCCGCCCT
>JAISFV010000136.1 GCA_031263445.1 Synergistaceae bacterium
TCGCGCTCCTGCGGGCGTATTACCGTCACCATGCCCGGAGAGCGGTACTTGTCCTGCTCCGCCTCTTCGTAGACCGCCGTGCCGCTGACCAGCTCCTCCGGCAGATCGACGGCAGCCGATGCGGGCGCTGTGCCGGCGCATAGGGCGAGTATCATGGACAAGGCAAATGCGGCAAGAGGGCGGTACGAAACCGCCCTCGCCCCGCCGGTTGATTCTAGCCCCTGCGGCATTTTGAGGAAGCCCGTGAGGCCGGGCCGGCGTACAGCGCCAGAAGCGCCAGCAGACCTAAGCCGCCGAACCCTCCAAGGAGGCCGGAGTCACAACCGCCGCCGCCACCGGACGAACCGGAACCGCTGCCGTCGCCAGATGAATCAGAACCGTCGCCGCTGGCATCTTCAACCACTGCTACATAGGAAATGTTGTCTCCCAGATCAGCGGGAGTGAACGATCGTATGAACGAGCCATCCTTGCGCCACGCTTGGAGTTCTTCCCCTGCCATGCACCAGAACGTCTTCGTATATTCATCGTACGAGACACCCCACGAACCGCCCGTTTTGCCAGGGAAATCTGACACTTCGGTGCCAATAGATCCACCAACAATTTGGTCAACGTCCGTCACATACAGCCTCGCTTTCGGATTGTCGTAATCTGAATCGTCCAGTAGCATCAAAAATGCCGCGCCGTCATCCTCCGCTATAGCAATACCAGATCCACTATAAGGCCCGTCTAGGCCGAGCGCATCATATTCGTCCAAATTAATGATCTGCCTTGACGTCATCCCAGCGAGGTCAACTTCCCAATACCCGCCATCTACCTGGGGCTGTCCCATCGCACTTCCCAAACAGCCAATGTAGAGTTTGCCTTTATAGAAGGCAGCGCCTCCCGTCAGCCCGACTGCGTTTTTGCCAACTGGCACACTCACCACAGGTTCTTGAAGAAGACCATTGCCAAATTTGATGACTTCGCTTGCTTTGAATTGCCGCGAAAGTGACAGGTTAAAAACCGCCGTGACAACATAAATGTCACCACCAAATTCCTTGATGGCAACTCCTCCGCAACGCCATTCTCCCTTGTCGTCCTCAACTAAATTTTTGAGATCATACGAGTCGACGAACTTATAGCCGTTTCTCATGTCGACGCGTATGACTTGTCCAGAACCCTGTTCTGGCCAATTATCGGTCTGATTTGTCACAAGGTAGAGATAATCGCCGAAAGTCTCCACGCCATAGATGTTCTTCCCAAACCAATTTCCGTTCACTTCCACATCAGACCTGTCCCAATTGCCAGGCGTACTGTATATGGTGACACTGTCGGCGGACGCGTCTGTATTTTCTCTGAATAGAACCCTTTCTCTGCCGCTGTGATCCGTGAACGAAAACACCTTTGTGTCATTCGGAAGATTGGAGGAGCCCCCAGGGGAAATTTCGCCGCCAGCAACTGCCCCGATCGATCCAGAGGTATAGCCCGCGTCCACTGTCGTATACACGACATCAGCAAACGCTCCTCCGGCAAAAATCATCAGGCCCGCCAGCACTAATGCCAAAAACTTCAGACGTTTCATGACCGCAACACTCCTTTTCTCTTAATCCCAAAAATTACTCCCATGCGTCGTAAAAACAAGCGCGCTGTTCTTCCTCAGAACCATGTTCCACCTCCACGTCAAAAAAATTTTTGACTGCAACGATCCAAAACCTGCGGACAGGGGTAATAAAAAAAGCCCGAATCACTTTTTCTGAGTGATCCGGGCAGCCCATTTCCGCTAGATCGTCTATTTTAAAACGGCGCGCCCCACCAGACCCCGGAGCTTTCGTCGTTGCGGACTCAGGCAGGTCTTCTGGCTCGTCCCTTTTTTCGCGGCCTTCCCATCGCCAGGGCGACAGTGACTCATCAAGGCGAAAAATACCTCTTGCGAGGCGACGGACTTACAGTGATGGGTTCGCTTCCGGTTTTCACGGAATTCCCTATTCTCTCTATCAGAGCACCTGAGCCGCTTTGTACGAACGCTAATTAATTCGCATAAACCACACTTTGCCGTTTGTAAACACCAACACGTCAAGGGTCTGAATTTATGTTCGTTAGGCCCCTGCCGAAAAATCAACCTCCATCGAATATCCTTGCCTATGCCATTCAATTTTAACCGACGCTGTTTGTTTGTCAAGCTAATCCATAGGGCGCCAGCTCCGCAAATATCAGATGAACGCCGGCGCAAAACATCGGCCGGGCGTTCAAGGCGTCACCTGTGACGCGGCGCGAAGAGCAGCCACATGAAAAACGGGGCGCCGAGGAAGGAGATGATTATCCCGACAGGAAGGTCAGCCGGCGCCCAGAGTGTGCGCGCAGCCGTGTCGCAGACGACGAGCGCCGTGCCGCCGACCGCCGCCACGCAAGGGGCTAAGAGACGGTGGCGCGGCCCTACGATGCGGCGGGAGACGTGCGGGGCGATCAGGCCGAGGAACGCTATGGGACCGCAGTTGGCCACGACCATCGCCACTGAGAGTGACATCCCGGCGAAGAGCAGCCGTTTCATCCTCTCCAGCTCCACGCCTCTCGTCGTGGCTATCTCGTCTCCGAACGTGATCAGGTCTAGCTCCGTAGCGAAACAGAGCGACAGCGCCAGCGTTATGAACAGCGACGGTACGGCCCTCAGCCCTTCGCCCATGCCGACGACGCTTATCCCGCCCATAGTCCATGACAGCAGCTTGTAGGTCTCGACGGCCCCGCCCGTATACTGAAAAACCATTATCAGGCTCGAAAAGAGCGAGCTGACCGCGACGCCCGCTAGCAGGAGCGTTGCGTCGCTCGCTCCGCGCGCCATGCGCGCGAAAGTAGATATTATCGCAATGGCCAGCATAGCGCCGGCGAACGCGCAGAGGGGTGTCGCGAGCGACACTAAAAAGCCCGGCGACGACGACGCCGCAGAGGCGCCCAGCGCACCGGCCGCCAGCCCGAGGCGGATCGAGACTGCCGCGCCCAACGCAGCGCCGGCAGATACGCCCAAGAGCGACGGCTCGGCCAGAGGGTTGCGGAAAAGCGCCTGAAACACCATGCCGCAAAGCCCGAACGTCGCTCCGGCGCACCACGCGAGGATGACCCTCGGGATGCGGAGCTGCCAGAAGATGCGAGCTTCTGCGGAGTCCACGAAACCAGAGCCCCAACTGAACACGTCGCCAGGCGAGATAAGCCTCACGCCGACCCACGGAGCGGCCAGGATCACGGCCAGGGGCAGAAAGATCAGGAGCAGTGCCTTGATGAGGTTAAGCCGAGGCATGACCAGCGTACAAAAACGCCTGAGCAGCGCCTCCGTAATTATCCTGCCCCCGGAACTCACCGCACCCTCCTCTCCGGCACGAGCACGGGGAATTCGCCCTCACGCCCGGAGCTGTAGCGGTCGAACGATACGCCGAATATCCTGCTGAGCCACCCTGCCTCAAGCAATCCGGACGGAGGCCCTGTCCATTCCACGCGGCCCCCGGACATCGCGACTATCTTGCCCGAAAGCCCCATGGCGAGGTTCACGTCGTGCGTCACAACCAGCATCGTCACGCCACGCTCCCTGTTCACGCGGGCCATCAGGTCTATCGTCTCTACCTGATGCGCGTAGTCCAGGTACGTCGTCGGCTCGTCCATCAGTATCATCCCGCTCCCCTGGGCGATGGCCGACGCTATCATCACTTTCTGCCGCTCACCGCCGGAGAGGCTCGAAATCCTGCGGTCGGCGAAAGCGGTGATCCCTGTGAGCTCCATCGCCCCGGACACGGCGCGCCTGTCGTCCGCTTCAGAAGCGATGCCGCTCCACGGATAGCGGGACATCTCGATAAAATCCGACACGGTGTAAGGCACGTCGCCCGGCGAACTCTGCGGGACGTAAGCGACGAGGCGCGCCCTGTCCCTCGCTGCGAGCGACGACGCCTCACGGCCTCCTATGAGCAGTTCGCCCTTGTATCCGCCTATCACCCCGGCAACGCACTTGAGCAACGTGCTCTTCCCGGCGCCGTTCCTGCCTATCACGTACAGGAAACTGCCAGGCGCCGCCTCGAAGGACACGTTGCTCAATATGGCTCTGCCGCCGAGCTCGACGGAAAGCCCTGTGATTTTTATTCCGTTAGCGCCCCCCTCACGGCTCACTTGTCGGTTTCCCTGCCGCAGCGGCTATAAGGGGGGAGAATTATTCTTATAGATCCGATCTAGATCACTCCAACATCTAATCAGGCGGCACGTCCTGTATTTTTGTCCTGCGCAGTGCTACGACATTCTATTATATTTTCAGGCTATCGTCCACCGCTTTGCCGCCGTTTGATGTTTCGCCTGCCGCAGGCTACTACACTATGCGGAAAGATCCGAAAAGCACGCAGCGCCTCGTCCTGCAGAAAGAGAGCGGAGTAGTCGGTCCCTGCCCAGTCGTCGTGGCTATGGTGAATGCGGTCGGACAGTCGCCTCCGTAGCCTATCGACGCAAAGGACGGGGCGTTTTTCGTGAAGATGGTCGTCTCCATCGCGCGGGCCATTTCGCTCATGTGATTTATGTTGGTGCTGTGTATGACCGCAGAGTGCCTGTACCCGTGTTCGGCTTTCAGAGAGGCGGCGAGGCCTTCCTTGAAATCCGAGACCCTCACCATCGGCAGCACGGGCATCAGCATCTCCTCCTGCACGAACGGATGGTTCTCGGCGGTCTCCGTCAGGATCAGGCGGACGTTTTCCGGTATTTTTATCCCTATCTTCGACAAAATATGCTGCGGGCTCTTGCCGACCATCGACTTGTCCGGCAAGCCGTCCTTCAGCGTGACCGACATCAGTTTTTCTACGTCTTCCTGATGTCTGAGTTCAAAAACCTGCCCGTCCTCGAGCATGTATTTTTTAAACTCGTCTGCGACGCAATTGACGACGAACAGCTCCTTTTCGGCTATGCAGGTGAGGTTGTTGTCGAACGAACACCCCAACATGACGTCGCGGGCTGCCTTTCTGAGGTTGGCAGTCTCGTCCACCAGCACCGGAGGATTCCCAGGACCGGCCCCGACAGCCGGTTTCCCGGAACTCAGCGCCGCTTTTACGACAGCCGGGCCGCCGGTCGCGGATATCATGCGTATGCCGGGGTTCCCCATCAGCAGTTTCAGGTTCTCCATGCTCGGCTTCGTGATGGTGACGACCAGGCCTCGCGGAGCGCCGAATTTTTCCAGCGCCCTGTTGACGTATTCTATGGCCATTATAGTCGACCGGACGGCGGC
>JAISFV010000140.1 GCA_031263445.1 Synergistaceae bacterium
GGCGTCCGCTGCGGGTGCTTCCTCGGGACGCTCGGGGAGTTCAGGGCCAGGGTGGAGGAAGTCCACGGCGGGGACAGGCACGGCGCGGAGTACCGCCTGGCCATCGCGCTGGCGGAGGCCAGGATGGGGGAGGAGGTATTGTAGGTGATGAGGACTGAGGCAACCAAAAAAATCAACGAAGCTCGGCATACACTCGAATCTTTGAGGAAGCATTTTCAAGAAAACATCTTTAAATTGCACGATGGCAAACCAGACGGCTATGTGGGGACCACTATGGAAGCAAACGAGGCGATGAGCATCGCATATTTCATGGGTGCTTTAAGCATAGTGATGGACTCTCTGTATGGCCTGAAAGGGATAGCCGAGGAGATGGCGGAGAGATGTGAAAATGCCACGTCGGGGGAGGAGGGAGGCGGAGATGAAAGAAAAACCGACTAGAAACCTGACAATACGGATCACCGACCAGCAATACGACTGGCTGAGCGTAAAGGCAGAGAGCATCGAAAGGAACAAGGGCTGGCTCATACGCAGGATGATAGACGGGGAGATGAGCGCCGACGACAGCCCTAATCGTCAGCCCAGTAATTCTTAGGCGGCGCTGCGTCCGAAAGATCGGCCATGTACTCTGCGTATTCTGCATCGGTGCCGACTTCCTGGATGTCCGGATGATAGGAAAGTTCGTTTTCGGACATATATTGCTCGCAGGACGCCGCAAGAAACTGAGTCATTTGCCCAGTAAGGGAGCGGTTCTCGCGCGCGGCTATGGACTCAAGCATTGCGCGGAGGTTCGTCTCCAGGCGGATCGTAGTGGTAACGGTGTCTTTTGTTTTTTTTGACGGCATCGGATTCACCTCGCAGGAGTAAGTATAGCGCAAAAATGCCATGCAATAATTTATCTTGCAAAATAGTGCAAATTATGGTACCCTGTTTCGCAAGACACAGCAATAAAAAATATTGCATCATTCAACGCGAAGGGGTGACCGACATGCCAAGGAACGAAGTCAAGGTGCGAGCGGTCAAGGAGGGCTTCTACATCGAGGCCAGGCACAACCCGGAAATCGGCGGCGGCGGGGTGTATTTCTTCAAGGGCCACATCCGCAGCGGCGGAGACCTGGAGGCGGCTTTCAGGCACATCAGGGACGCCATCGGCGAACAGAAGAAACTTATCGGACAGGCTGTTTTTTTGTTCATTTGGCGAGCACCGAGGCAGGGCGAGGCGCGGCAAGGCATGGCAAGGCATGGCTCGGCGAGGCGCGGCAAGGCATGGCTCGGCGAGGCATGGCTGGGCGTGGCGAGGTTTTTACAAGGCGAGCACCGAGGCAGGGCGTGGCCTGGCATGGCAGGGCTAGGTGCGGCGTGGCAAGGCATGGCTAGGCGTGGCAAGATATGGCGTGGTTACTTTAAAAAACAAGGAGGCATACACGATGGCAAAGACGGACCGCAGCGAAGAACAGCTCTCGAACGACGGGGCGGCGTCGATAGCGGCGCCGTTCTCGGTGAGCCTGACCATCGACGGGACAGCGGATCTGCTGTTCCACCGCTGGTCGAACGAAAGCGTGGCCGAGAAGTCTGCGGCGGCGAAGGGCTCGAAGGCGAAGAAAAGCGACGACGTAGAGAGCTACGTCTACCGCGACGCGGAAGGCCGGATATGCATCCCGGGCCGCTACGTAGTGCGGTCGGTCGTGGAGGCGGGGCGTTTCTACCAGGACCCGCGAAGCTCACGGAAAATGGCGAAGGAGCTGGTTCAGGCAGGGGTCATATGCGAGGACGTCATGTCGCCTGTCCTCGTGAACGGAGAGCCGGCCGTCGACTGGGATTACCTGGACAGACAGCGCGTGACGATAATGCGGAGCGCCATCACCAGAACGCGCCCGGCGTTCACGAAGGGCTGGCAGTGCAGGTTCACCCTCACGAGCATACTGCCTGAGTACATAAGCCCCGCCTTCCTGCGCACCCTCGTGGACGGGGCGGGGAAGTTCATAGGCCTCGCGGACTTCCGCCCGACATACGGGCGCTTCGTCGTGTCGAGATGGGAACATGCGGAGCCGGCGGCGTAGGCGGCTGATACGGAAGGCGATCAGCGACATTGCCGCGCTGGCGGAAGGGAGGGAAGGCAATGGAAAAGCGGCTGCGTAGGCTCGCGGCACGGATCCTCGCCAACGTCTGCGACGGGGACAGGAGGTTCGTGCCGCTCGCGGAGGCGGTGACGGCCGGGGAGTGCGCGAGGCTCAGGGAATTTATCGGCGAGCCGGCAGAAAACAGCCCTCTCGGATGAGAGGGCGGAAGAAGGAAAGCGGCGGGAGCGGACACTCCCGCCCGACATGATACACCGGAAGGGGGACGGACGCAATGCTTGACGAGATACTCGACGTTTTTTTCGACGGCGGCTTCGAGCAGTCGTTCTGCGCGGGCTGCGGGGCGCTCCGCGAGGACGGGGAGACGGGGACGGCGGACTGCGACGCCATGGGCGACCCGTCCGACGGGAGGTGCGCGCGGCACGGCGACTTCAGGGAGATAACGGAGATAGCCTACGGCGCGAGGCGCGAGGCGCTGTGCGTGGCCGAGCGCCGCAGGGTTTTCGCGGGGGCGGGGACGGCATGACGGACAGGGGCGCGTGGCTGGAGGAGAGGCGCAAGGGCATCGGCGGCTCCGACGCCGCCAAGGTCCTCGGCATATCGAAATGGGGAGGCCCCCTGTCCGTCTTCATGGACAAGACGGGGCGCTCGCCGGAGCGGGAAATGACCGAGGCCATGGAGATGGGCGTTCTCCTGGAGGAGGCCGTGGCGCGGCTTTTCATGTCGAGGACGGGGTTCAGGGTGGCGAGGGTCAACGGGATCCTCAGGCACCCGGAACACCCGTGGATGCTGGCGAGCGTGGACAGGCGGATCGTCGGGCATAAGAGCGGGCTGGAGTGCAAGACGGCGCACTTCATGAAGGCGGCGCAGTGGGAGGGCGACGGGCTGCCGGACGACTACTACTGCCAGACTCAGCACTACTGCGCCGTGACGGGCTGGGAGAGCTGCTGGATAGCCGCGCTCGTCGGCGGGCAGAGGTTCGTATTCAAGGAGGTGCCGCGCAACGACGCGTTCATCAAAGAGATGACCGCCCGGGAACGGGAATTCTGGAACGAATACGTGGCGAAGGACGAGCCGCCGCCGGCCGGGGCCTCCGACGACGTGAGCGAGATCTATCCCGAGGACGCGACCGGGGCCATGCTCGAGCCGGAAGCCAGGCACACAGGGATGCTCGAGCGGATATTCGAGCTCGAGGGCGAGGCGTCGAGGATAAGCGGCCTGATCGACGGGCTGAAAAACCGGATCAGGCAGGACATAGGCGAGGCGGCGGGCATCGAGGGCATAGCGACGTGGAAGAACAACAGGCCGTCGCTCAGGGTGGACTGGGAGGCCGTGGCGCAGGAGCTGGGCGCGACGCCCGAGGTCATATCGCGGCACACGGCGGCGAAGCCCGGCGCGAGGGTGCTGAGGCTCGTCAGGAAAAAAATCAGTCAGGAGGCGGCATGACATGGCGACGGCGAACGGGGACAACGCGCAGCTCATGAAACGGATGGAGATAAAGGACAAATACGAGGGCGGGCAGGCCCTCCGGAAGAACGAGTTCTCGGCGGTCGTGAAGGGCTTCAAGGCGCAGATCGAGGAGGCGCTCCCCGCGCATCTGAAAAAGAACGCCGACAAATACGCGAGACAGGCCATGCAGCTCTTCTCGCAGAACGAGACGCTCCAGCGGTGCAGCGCCGTCAGCATCATGACGGCCATAATGACGGCCACGGCGCTGGGGCTCGACCTGACCCCTCAGCTGGGCCAGTGCTACATCATACCGTACTGCAACAGCAGGAAGGCAGGGCAGGGCGAGTGGGTCAAGACATGGGAGGCGCAGTTCCAGCTCGGCTACCGGGGGACCATAGCGCTGGCGCAGAGGTCGGGCGCGGTCTCGCGCATCCAGGCCGACGTGGTGAGGGAGAAGGATGTCTTCAGGTACTCGAAAGGCCTCAGCCCGACGCTCGAGCACGAGGAAAGCCCCGAGGAGGACAGGGGCGCGATAACGCACGTCTACGCCGTCGCGAACTTCACGAACGGCGGGTACGCCTTCGAGGTGTGGCCCTGCGCCAAGGTCGTCGCCCACGCCAAGAAGTTCTCGCAGGGCTACTACAAGGACGAGTACAAAAACAACAGGAAGACCGGGAACAAAATTGAAAACGCCAACTCGCCGTGGGTCAAGGACTTCGAGAGCATGGCGAAGAAGACGCTGATCATGGCGATCTGGAAATACCTCCCCGTGTCGACGGAGGTCATGCTCGCCGGGGCGTCCGACTCGGCCATCCGCACCGACATCAGGGACATCCGCGACGAGAAGGACGTGATCAGCCTGCCGATACAGAGCTTCGGGGAAAACGGCGCGCAGGAGGGCGATGACGGAGGCGCGCAGCCGTCCGCCGAGGCAGAGGCTGAACCTGCGCATGAGCCGGCGCCCGCCTTCGACGACAGCCAGTCCCGCCTCCTGGACGTGCTGGGCCCGGGCGGGCTCGGCCTCGACGCGGAGGAACAGGCCGGCTACGTCGCGGGGCATACGGGGAAGCAGA
>JAISFV010000183.1 GCA_031263445.1 Synergistaceae bacterium
GTTACTCACAGAATAATTAATAGTATCCGTTATGTCAAGCCGCTATAGTTTCAGACGGGGCTACAAGAGCCTGTGTCTTTTTCTCAGTCACTTCGTTTTCCTCCCTCGCTAGTCTGCTCCTACCGTTCGAGTCCCATTATATCCGTGATGTCGCAATTAAGTGCATCGCAAATTTTAACCATCGCTTCTGTCCGTATGTGCGTCAGATTTATCATTATGCTATCGTTGAACCCGCATAACTATAGCTTCCAGCGGCTTTATGAGCTTTTAAAACATCCTTGACAAAACAGCCAGGAGGGGTTTTCGTGGTTTCCCCAGCGCGGCTTGGATCTTTAATCGGCGTTTCCCCAAAACAACCCGCCAAAAACCTGCGCCGTCATCTTTGGTCTGGTGTTATAATCCCTAAAAATATCCAAGGCGTCCGAAAATGCGGCGGTACCCCTTAAAGGAAAGGCTGGTTCATATCGAAAGGCTTGAAGGGCAATGATCGAAACCCAGGTTGCAACTGAAACTTTGGCGGGCCTCAAGCCCAGGGACGGCGACGCCCTCTCTCTCGTGGAGATGAGGGGCGTCACTAAGAGGTTCTCCGGCGTAACGGCGAACAAGGACGTGGATTTTTCCGTGGAGGCCGGGGAGGTGCATGCGCTCTTGGGCGAGAACGGCGCCGGGAAGTCCACCCTGATGAACGTCCTTTACGGCCTCTACATGCCCGACAAGGGGCGCATATTCGTGGAGGGCCGCGAGCGCGTGTTCGGTTCTCCGAGGGACGCCATAGCGTCAGGGATCGGGATGGTGCATCAGCACTTTATGCTGGTGCAGACTCATACCGTGTGGGAAAACATGATCCTGGGGCTGAAGGAGACGCCCTTCCTGCTGCCGCGCAAAAAAATCCAGGACAGGATCGCCGGGATCTCCGAACAGTACGGGCTTCAGATCGACCCGACAGCCGCCGTGTGGCAGCTCTCGACAGGGGAGCAGCAGCGGGTCGCCCTGCTCCAGATGCTGTACCGCGACGCGCGCGTACTGATCCTGGACGAGCCGACCGCAGTCCTCACGCCGCAGGAATCGGACAAGCTCTTCGCTACGATCCGCCGCATGACGCGCGAGGGACATGGCGTGGTATTCATATCGCACAAGCTGAAAGAGGTCATGAGCGAGACGAACCGCGTTACCGTCCTGCGCGGGGGCGAAAACGCCGGAACCGTGGCCACCGCGATGACGACGGAAGAGGCGCTGGCGGAGATGATGGTGGGGAGGAAAACGGCGTTCGGATTTGAACGGAAGCCGATGACGCGGGGTGATACCGTCCTAAAGGCTGAAGACATCCACGTCCTGGGCGACCGCGGGATGGAGGCGGTCGCCGGCCTGTCCCTGAGCCTCCGAAGCGGCGAGATATTAGGCGTCGCGGGGGTGGCCGGCAACGGCCAGCGGGAGCTGTGCGAGGCGTTGGCCGGGCTGCGCCCGATCACAAAGGGCTGTATAACCGTGAACGGCAAGCGCATGGACGGCGCGCCCCCCCGGAGTTTCATCGGCGAGCGGGTGCATTACATCCCGTCTGACCGCAAGGGAACAGGGATGGCGCCTGGCATGGACATCGTGAACAACGCCATCCTCAAAAAATATTGGTCGAAACCCGTCGCCAGGGGCGCGTTCATCGACTGGGGCAGCTCGGCGGACTACGCTGATGAGATCGTCAAAAAATTCGGGGTCTCCGTCCCGTCCCTCTCCACCCCGGTGAGGAACCTGAGCGGAGGAAACCTGCAAAAGCTCCTGATGGGGCGCGAGCTGTCGGACTCCCCGAAGGCCGTGATCGTAATGCACCCGACGTGGGGCCTGGACGTCTCGGCGACGCGGTACGTGAGGGATCAGCTTTTGGCGCGGCGCGAGGGCGGGACAGCCATCCTGCTCATTTCCGAGGACCTCGACGAGCTGCTTGCGCTCTCCGACAGGCTGGCCGTGATTTTCAAGGGAAAATTCATGGGAGTGACTGACGATCCGCGCTCCAAGCCGATCGAGGCCATCGGCCTCATGATGGCAGGCGAGCAGGACAGGGACCGCGCAACAGGCAAGGCTCAAAAAGCAGGTAAAGGCAGCAAGGCCGGCAGAGAGGTTTCACCGTGAGGCTGCGCGCGGAAAAGAGGATCGACTCCCCGGCATGGATGGCGTTCGTGACCACGGCGCTGTCCGTCCTGCTGGCGTTCGCTGCGGGCGGGGTCTTCCTGTACGCGCAGGGTGTTTCCCCGTTCGATGCCTACGCCAGCATACTGAAATCGGCCTTCGGCAGCGGATACGACCTGAGCGAAACGGCTGTAAAAGCGCTCCCTCTGGCGATAGTCTCCCTTGCCGTGATGCTCTGCTTCACAATGCTCGTCTGGAACATAGGCGCGGAGGGGCAGGCGCTAGTGGGCGCGCTAGCGGCGGCGGCCATGGTCCGATACTTCCCGCTTGAAAGCAAGCCTGCGATGCTCTCGCTGATGGCGATCGCGGCGGCTTTGGCGGGAGGTGTGTGGGCTGGCGTGGCCGGGCTTTTAAAGGCAAAATGGAGCGTGAACGAGATCATCACGACCCTGATGCTGAACTACATCGCGATACGGCTTTTAGAATACTTCGTTTACGGGCCGTGGCGCGACCCGTCGTCGCTGGGCTTCCCCATGACCAGCCGCTTCATCGACTCCGCGAGGCTCCCCTCGCTGTGGGATACGCGCATCCACATGGGGATATACGCGCTCTTTTTTCTCACCGTCGTGATGGAGGTGTTCCTCAAGCGGACGCGCTTCGGTTACGAGATAAGGGTGATGGGCGACAACGCCAGGGCGGCGCGGTACGCGGGGATGGACTACGTCAGGAAGGTAGTGGGCGTGATGTTCCTCTCGGGCGCGATAGCAGGATTCGCCGGGATGTGCGAGGTGTCCGGCCTCCAGGGCCGCCTCCAGGCCGGTTTTTCGGCACAGTACGGCTACACGGCCATAATCGTCGCCTGGCTGGCACATCTGAGGCCGTCGCTCAGCCTCGTGATAGCCTTCCTGATGGGCGCTCTCCTGGTCGGCGGCGAGGCCCTCCAGATCAGCATGGGTCTCCCGATGGCCAGCGCCTCGATTCTCCAGGGCCTCATCCTGTTCTTCGTGCTGGGCGGGGAATTTTTCCAAAATTACCGCGTGAGGCTCGATTTTGGCCCGGGCGGAGGCGCGCGGCGCTCAAGGGGTGACATATGATGGAGACTCTCTTACCGATTCTCGCAGCGGCCGTCCGCAGCGGGACGCCGATCCTTTATGCCACGCTGGGCGAGATACTGACGGAAAAGGCAGGGGTCATGAACCTAGGGCTGGAGGGAATCATGCTGATGGGCGCGCTCTCGGGCTTTGCCGCGTCGCTTTCGACAGGCAGCCCGTGGCTCGGGCTGGCAGCCGCGTTCGGCGTCGGGGCTTGCCTGGGGCTGATCCACGCGTTCCTGTCCGTCACGATGGGGAGCAACCAGGTCGTCTGCGGGCTGGCCATGACCATGTTCGGGGGAGGCGCGAGCGCCTTGGCCGGGAGGGGCTATATCGGGATGACGACGCCAGGGATCGGCCCCTGCGACATACCGCTCCTCTCAAAGCTACCGATCGCCGGGAGGATGTTTTTCTCGCAGGACGTTATGGTCTACGCATCCTACGCCTTAGCGGTCTTTTTGATGTTCTTCCTCCACCGTACCCGTCCCGGCATGAATCTGAGGGCGGTCGGGGACAACCCGAAGGCCGCAGACGCGATGGGGCTGCCGGTCGCCAGGATCCGCTATCTGTACACGATAATAGGCGCGGGGCTGGTCGCCTTAGGCGGCGCGTACATGTCGATCGTCTACAACAAATTCTGGGCGGAGGGCATGACGGCAGGACGCGGGTGGATCGCGGTAGCGATGGTCATCTTCGCCATATGGAACCCGCTCCAGGCCATGCTCGGCGCATACCTTTTCGGCGGTGTGGAGGCGTTCCAGCTCCGATTGCAGGCCGCAGGGGCATCGGTACCGGCACCGCTGTTGATGATGCTGCCATACCTCATGACGATATTGGTGCTGCTCTTCATCTCAATCGGCAAAGGCCGCAAGGTCTCCCTGAGCGCCCCGTCCGCGCTCGGGATCCCGTTTTACAGGGAGGAGCGCGAGTAGTGGCGGATCTGCGCGTTCGCCCCGTTTTACAAGATCGGCGCGGCAGAGATGCGAGTCTGCCCCTGCCGCAAAGCGGATATCGGAATATCAGGCTTTCCATAGAGGGCATCGGCTGATATAATCGCCGTTGTCCAAACTTATCATAAATCAGGGGGGTATTTTAAACGTCATGAAAAAATTAATCGCAACGTTGCTCCTGCTTTTCTCGTTCCTAGTGGTCGCTGCCTTCGCCGCGCCTGTCCCGGTGGCTGAGATCAACCCAGGGTACGTCTATATCGGGCCGGTCGGCGACGGCGGGTGGACCTACATGCAGGACGAAGGACGCCGCGCCGTTGACGCCGCGTTCCCTGGGCTGAAGAGCACGATAGTGGAGTCCGTGGGCGAGGGGCCGGAGTCCGTCCCGGTGATGGAGCGCCTCGTCCGCCAGAACAAGTCGAAGCTCATATTCGCAGGTTCCTTCGGCTACATGGACTACGTCGAGGAGGTCGCCAAAAAATACCCTGACACGATCTTCATGCACGTCTCTGGCTACAAGCGCGCCGCGAACGTCGGCACGATGTTTGGCCGCATGTACCAGCCGCGCTACCTCTCCGGCCTCGTGGCGGGCAAGATGACCAAGAGCGGCAACATAGGCTACGTGGCGGCTCACCCGATCCCAGAGGTCATCCGCATGATCAATGCCTTCACGCTGGGCGTCCGCGAGACAAACCCGAAGGCGACCGTAAAGGTCATCTGGCTCTTCTCCTGGTTTGACCCGGGCAAGGAGAAGGAGGCGGCAAAGGCCCTCATCGACTCCGGCTGTGACGTGCTGGCGATGCACGCCGATACCGGGGCGGTGGCCCAGGCAGCCGAGGAGGCAAAGACATACGTGATCGGCTACAACAACGACATGAGTCAGTACGCCCCGACGATGCACCTTACCGCGCCGATCTGGAACTGGGAGAAACTCTTCAGCCCCATCGTTAAGCAGGTGGCGGACGGCACGTGGAAATCCGAGGCCATCTGGTGGGGGATGAAGGAGGGCGCAGTGGATCTCGCGCCATTCGGCCCCGCCGTCCCGGAGGACGTGCGCGCATTGGTTAACGCACAGAAGGCCGACATCGTCTCCGGCGAGCAGAAAGTCTTCACAGGCCCCATAAAGGATCAGTCGGGCGCCGTCAAGGTAAAACAGG
>JAISFV010000121.1 GCA_031263445.1 Synergistaceae bacterium
TATCGGAGCGCCCGTCTTCGACGCTATCAGGGCCACGCCGCCCTCGAACGGGAGCAGATTCCCGTCCGGGGACCTCATCCCCTCCGGGAATATCAGCACGCAGTAGCCGCTCTCGATGAAGCCCAGGACATCGCGGAGGAGGCTCGCCGCGCTGGACTTGTCCTCCTGATTCACCGGAACCGCGCCAAGCGCGCGTATCAGCGCCGAAAAGACCGGGACCTTGAAGAGGCCGTCCCACGCGATGAACCGGAGCGGCCTGGGAAACACCATGCCTATGGCCGGAGGGTCGAGATAGCTCTCGTGGTTCGCCGCCAGTATCACGGGAGACTCGTGAGCGCCGAGGAACTTTTTGAGCTCCGGCAGCCCCCGTACCGATACGCGATGATATATCAAGAAATAAATCCTCACTATTATCTGGGCCAGCCTGTAGAACACGCGGCATCCCCCCTCGTAAATATCACAAACATCACAAAAAGCGCAAAAAGCCCCGCTGCGCCGCCGCCATCATTCTACTATGATAACGCGCAATGTGAGCAGGGCAAGCCTACACGAAATGGGGCGTTTATGTTATCCTATTTTAAGTTCAATTCAAAAGGAGGTATTCCATTTCATGAAACAACTGAGAACACTCACCGAACTGTTAGATCACGCGCGCGGCGTGGGGCCGATGACGATAAGCGTCGCGTGCGCCGACGACGCGGAGGTACTGGAAGCGGTAGAGGGCGCCAGGAAGGAGGGCGTCGCGAACGCTCACCTTGTAGGGGACGCCGACAAGATCAAGCAGATCGCCGGGACGCTCTCCATCGACCTCGGAAACTACGACGTCATCGACGAGAAGGGCGGAGAGGCGGCGGCCAGCCTGAAAGCGGTGGAGGTCGTCTCCTCCGGCAAGGCGCAGATATTGATGAAGGGCATGGTAAAAACCGCCAACTTCCTCCGCGCGGTCTTAAACAAGGAGAAGGGGCTGCGCTCGGGATCGACCCTGTCGCACGTCTACATACACGAGGTGGAGAACTACGACCGCATATTCTTCATCTCCGACCCGGCCTTCAACACGTACCCCGACATCGCCGGGAAGATTGGCATCATAGAGAACGTCGTCAAGCTCGCCCACGCGTTCGGGGTCGAGGTCCCGAAGGTCGCGTGCTTGGCCGCCGTCGAGGTCGTCAACACGGACATGCCGCCGACAATCGACGCGTCCATCCTGACGCAGATGAACCGCAGGGGCCAGATAAAGGGCTGCATAATCGACGGCCCGTTCGCGCTCGACAACGCCGTCTCCGAGGAGTCGGCAAAGCACAAGGGCATAGTCTCAGAGGTGGCGGGGCGCGCCGACATACTGCACGTGCCGAACATAGACAGCGGCAACATGCTGGCCAAGGCCATCGTCTACTTCGCGCGCAACAAGACAGCCGGGCTCGTCCTCGGCGCGAAAGCGCCCATCGTCTTAACGAGCAGGGCGGACTCGGCGGAGACGAAACTGCTCTCCATAGCCTCGGCAGTCGCGCTGGCGGCGTTCCAGAAAAAATAACGGACAGATACCTTATATCTCGCGGAGGAGGCCCGCACAATAAAAACAAGCGGGCCTCCGGGAGTGGGACGACATTGAAAATATTAATATTCATATCCAGGGTCTCAGCCACGGAACTGGCTCTGTATGACGGTATGGAGAGGGTGGTCAACGAGGTCATCGAGCACTCCCCGTCGGAGCTGTACGCCCTGTACTCGCCCTCCGAGCAGGGGCAATTCCGCTTCAACGCCATCTTGGACGTGCTGTTGAGCCGTGACGTCAAGCTGGAGAGCATCGACGTCGTAATAACCGAAATTACGTCCCAAGCCGTCCCGCCCGGGCTCTATATGGCAAACAGCGAGCTGCTGTCCCTTCTGTCAAAACAGCACATAGACGAGAACCACTGCCGTTCGAGCGCGTTCGCGATCTATCACCTCTGCCAGTATTTGAGGGACATGTACGACTCCGAGTGTATGCCGATAATCTTAGAGCCCGTCATCGACAACGAGATGAAGCCGGAGGCGGCGCTCTCAGGGCTGAAGGGCGTTGTCCGAAACCCGGTGTATCACGCATTCTCGCACCGCACGGCGGCCACCCTCTATGCGTGGTGGGAGAAGCACAAGGGAATGAACGACGTGAAAATAGTCGTCGCCCACTTAGGAAACGAGATAAGCGTCGGCGCTTACGAAAACGGCAGGGTAATCGACTGCAACAGCCCCTTGGACGGAGAGGGCCCGTTCTCCCCCGTCACATCCGGGACACTGCCGCTCGACTCGCTGATAGACATGTGCTACTCCGGCAAGTACGACATGGACGAGATGCTGAGCAAGGTGTCGGGAAAGGGCGGCCTCTCCGCGTACATGAACGACGTCAAACTCGGCGGCGTGATGTCGTCGTACAGGGAGGGGAACAAAAAGACCATATTCCTCATAAACGCGATGGCCTACAAGGTGGCGCGCGAAATCGGCGCCAGGGCCGCCGCGCTGGACGGCCACGTCGAGAGCGTCGTCCTGACCGGGCCGTGGGCGGCCTTCGACGAGTTCGTCGACGCGATTTCGAGCAGGGTCAAGTGGATAGCGCCGATAACCATCTACGGCTACGAGGACGAGCTGGCCACGCTGGCCGACGCCGCGAATGAAGCCTACAGAGGGAATCTTAAAATATTTTTATACGGCCAGGATAGAAAATAATTTATTATTTGCCATAATGTATCTTTCATGCTAGGATACCTCCGAACGACCGCATGGACGGCCATGAATTTTCGGTATAGGGGGTATCCCATGAGGGGCATATCGCTTTCTCGCAAACCACATCTTCATCTCAGGGAAATTTTAACTTTAACGCGCAGTCACAAAAAAATATCCATCCAAAGGGCTGTACTCCCCCTCATCACGGCTCTGTCGATCTCGCTTTCATATCCGGCTCTGTCGATGGCCAATGTGAACTCACCGCAGGGAGCGCTCGATATCGCCGGGATAGTGCCGGGCAGATACGTCTTCGCCGAAAAGCGGCAGGACATAATAGACGCCGCCGGGAACACAATATCGTCGGTCCGTGGGATAGCCGAGCTGATGAATCAGGCGCGGGAGCTCAACGCCCTGCTCGCCTCATCGGGTGCGCAGGGCGCACAGAAAAACGCGTCTGTGAGGCAGTCCGCCGACGCGCTCGACTTGGCGCTCAAGGTCTCCGCGATAGTCCCGGATTTCCCCGTCACAATCGCGCCGGGCAAAGCTAAAGCGCCCGCCAAACCGGGCAAAACCTCCAATTCGCGGCAGGGGAACCTCGCGCCGTCGCAGCCGATCAACAGCCTGCTGGCGTCGAAGAACCTATCCTGGCCCGCGGACGGGGCCATATACTCCGCGTTCAGGGCCACCAGGGGCAAGAGGATCCACGGCGCGATCGACATAGTGAACAAGAAGGGGACCCCGATCGCCGCGGCGGCCGACGGAGTGGTGTCGGTGGCGGCCAACGGAGGCAAGAAGTACAGCGGGTACGGGAAGATAGTCATCATCGACCACGGCAACGGCGTCCACACCGTCTACGCGCACTGCGACTCCCTGCTGGTCAAGATGGGGCAAAGGGTAAAGAAGGGCGAGTTCATCGGCACGGTCGGCAGAACGGGCCGGGCGACGACGGACCACGTCCACTTCGAGGTGAGGCTGGCCGGAAAGAAGGTCGACCCGCTGGAGTACCTGCCGTCCCGCCCAGAGATGGTGAAGGCGATCAACTGGCACTCCGCTAAAAGCGCTAAAAGCAAGAAGAACTGACGGCTAGAGGGTTTCCTCAT
>JAISFV010000006.1 GCA_031263445.1 Synergistaceae bacterium
CCCTTCAGCAGATTGCCTTCCTGTGAGCCCGTAGGCATGATTTGCAGTAGCGCCACATTGAAATTAGCCATGAAGGTTATCCTCCGGTCATAAACAGCTCAATCGCAAAACCGCCGCAGGGGGACGTAATCAAACCCGATAGGCTCGCCCTCGTCATACGCCGCAAAGAACGGATACATCGTATTTCATCCGTCCCTCACCCCGTCGGTTCCGTCAGCACATCGTCGAACCGTCCCCGATACGCGCAGGCCCATGCGGGTTTAAATCCGGCACGGTGCGCCACGCGCTGAGAAGCGATGTTGCTTAACGCCGTGCCGTAATAGGGAATCTTGCCGCGCTCTAAAATCTCAATCGCCAGTCGGTTTGTCAGCGCCGCCGCGATGTTTCTGTCACGGTATTCCGGCCGCACATCGATACCAATTTGCCACAACGTTTCGCAGTCGGCGCTCGCACCCGCCATGCCCGCAGTTTTGCCGTCTACCGTCGCCAGCGTTGCCAGCACATCCGGGCGCGGATGTGCTGCGTCGTGTTGAATCGCGTTCGGGAAATCAGTTCGTTGGTAAAGCCCGTACAGCTTCAAAATGTGATCGCGTTCCAGCACTGTAATCTCAATCCCGTCAGGCGTCGGCAGCGGGCACGGATTATCCGGCAGGAAGCACACGCCGGTGCCATAGACGAACGGCATGGAGAAAGCATCGTCACGATTCTTGCCAATGAGCTGTCCTCGGAGATATGGCAAGATGTCCGGCGTAGCGGACACAACGACAGCGCTGCCCGTCGTCACCATTTCAAAGTGGCGCTCCCCGCGCGGAAACGGACGGCGGCCAGGGTTTTCTTTTGCTTCGCTGAACACAAATCCGTCGCTGTCAAAATCTCCGGGCGAACAGTTGAGGTCGGTCGCCAGTTGAGAGCGAACCGCCGAACGAATATCTTTGTCTGATAAATCCATTACATCACCCTCTGCTTATCTGTCACGCGTTTTCCTCCGGCGTTTCCGTCCCAGGCAACGGCAATTTTGGCGAAGCCCGCAATATCGGCGCCGTTGGGGGCAGTCAATAGCTCTGTTTCTCAGACGGCGGGCGTTATGGACATCGGCGCGTAGAACACAGCGAAGCCGGTCGGCATACGCTTGAGCTTATAGCCGACCAATCCTTCGGCCATGGCTTGCTGTTGCTTTTTTACGTCGCGGATGGGTATCACGCGGTGCGCGTTCGTCCATATCGACTCCGCCGCGCGGAAGCGCTTCAGCATCGTGTAACGCAGGTATCCGCCGTATTGAAGGTCGAGGCCGACTATGTGGAAGTTGCAGAGGAGGATGTTCTTGAAGCTGAATATGTTCATGGGGGCTACGGTAGTGGCGATCGTGCTGAATTTCTCCGCCACTATGCTCTCTATCTCGTAGCCAGACAGGAACTGGATGTTGTTCCCCCTATACTCCTTGTCCACGACGCAGTGATCCGTGACGGCTGTCTTCATCTCAAGGTCGGGCGGGAGGCCCATCTTCACGAGCGAATCGTTCACCCAGTCGCCGTCGGTCTGCACAGCCCTCATCGAGACCAGTCTGCCCTCGTGCCATACGCCTATTGAAATACCTTTGCTGCCCAGGAGCATCTCTATCTCCTCCGGGCTGCTGGGAACGAACACCTCCGGGCCCAAACCCATGGATACTTTTTTATGGAGCCTGACGGCCTCGTCGAAATCAGAGACCGACATCAGCGAAATCGTACACGGTATTGCCTGTGTCCGCCCGTTGTGCGTGTGGCGGTAGATGTAGATCGGTTTCTTCACGTGATAGTCATTCATGTCTGTCCCTCCGTTCCCCTGAATCAGTCTCCCGGCGGGCAGCCCCGCCGCAGCAGCGCCCTCGCGTGATCCATCGCCTCGGCCGATTCCGAGCCGGCCAGCATCCTCGCTATCTCGCGCGCCCTTTCCTCTCCCGAGGTCTCGAAGACCTCAGTCTCGTCCCCTGTCCTCCTGACGACGAAGTGCTGGGATGCCATCGCCGCGATGGCGGCCTCGTGGGTAATGAGAATGACCCTGCAGCCCCTGGACAGCTCCTTCAGTTTCTCGCCGGCCAGGAGCGCCGTCCGTCCGCCGAGGCCCGCCTCGACCTCGTCGAACACGAGCGCGCCCGGCAACTGGCCGCTGCCGCGTTTATCCGCCTCGGCCAGCGATGCCTGTATCGCTATCAGTATGCGGCTCAGTTCCCCGCCTGACGCCACCTTGCTGACGGGGCCCGCCGCCGCGCCGTTCCATGCCAGCGCAAAGACCGCGCTCTCCGCGCCTGAGACGCGAACCTTGTCGTGGCGGACTATCTCCGCGGAGAAGCGAGAACCATCCATCGCCAAGTCCGCGAGGTGTCCGTTGACCTTCGCCTCGAAATCGGCCGCAGCCCCCTCTCTGAGGGTTCGCAGCCTGCGGGCCAGCGCCCCTGCCTCCGCCCTCATCTGGGAGGCTGCGGCCTGTTTTTCCTCCAGCTCGGTGCGGCTCAGGGCCAGCCACTTCATCGTTTGCTCCACATGGCCTACATATGCCAAAAGTTCGTCGGCGGAACGGATCCCCGTCTCGCGCTTCACCTTGCGGAGCGCGCCGACCTTCGCCTCTATCCTGTCCAGCCGCGCCTCCAATTCGTCTCGCGGGGCCATGCCCAATTCCGACCTGGCGGAGGCGAACAGCTCCTGCAAGTTCGAGAGGGCCCCTTCGCCCAGTTCCGTCCACCTGGCCCGCGACGGCTCGGGCGATATGGCGTATAGATCCCTCAGCAGCGAGGATATCCGGTCCGCAAGCCCCTCCCCGCCCTCGCCGCCGGACATCCGCTCCAGGATCTCGCCGTACTTGGCGGCCTCCTCGATCTGTTTTTCGGCGGACTCGAGCTCCGCGTCCCACTCCGCCTCGCAGCCCTGGCTGAGAGACAGCGACTTTATGACGCGCACTCTCTGCGGGGCGTCTTCCATCTCCGCCTCCAGCATACGACGTCGCTTTTTTATCTCCAGTATCTCCTTCTCTGCGGAGAGCATCCTAGGGAACAGATCAGCGAGGCGTTCCCTCGTGCCGGTGAGCTCAGGCCCGCCGCAGGAGTCCACGAGCGCGAGCTGGCGGGACGAGTCCAGCAGGTTTAGCTGCGCGAACTGGCTCTGTATCTCTATCAGCGGCTCCGATTTTTCGAGGAGCTGCGCCACGGTGGCGGGCTCGCCGTGTATGAGGCACTTCCCCTTCCCGAGGCGCGATATGGAGCGCTTCGTGATCAGCCTCTCTCCGTCCACGTCAACGTCCCAGACCGCCTCCACGGACGCTTCGTCGAATCCGGCGTGTATGGCCGCAGTCTGCGCCCGCCGCCCCGACACAAACTCGAAGGCCCGCACGAGACTGCTCTTGCCCGCGCCGCTCTCCCCTGTGATGACGATAAAATCCCCGCTGAATGAGAGCTCCGCTGACCTTATGCCCCCGACCCCTCGGACGTAGAGTTCCTCGATCATGTCATTCGATGCCGGCGCCGTGCTCGCCGTCCGCCCTCCAGTGCAATTTCCTGGCGATGGTTTCGAAATACGACGCGCTGTCGAGGGTGATCACGCAGATCCCCCTCTCGTCTATGGCGAGCCTGACCAGATCCCGTCTGAATACTTCTATGTTCACGATCCCGTCCCCGGAGAGGGTCATCCGCTCGCTGTCGCCTTCGAGGCTGATCTCCACCGTCTCGTCGCTCCCTAAGATAAATGGCCTGTGATAGAGGGAGTGGGGGCAGACGGGGGTCAGTATCACGCACTTCACGTCCGGATGTACCAGCGGGCCGCCCGCAGAGAGGGAATAAGCGGTGGAGCCTGTCGGCGTCGACACTATCACGCCATCGGCCAGAAACCTGTAAAGCACCTCTTGCCTGACCGTGACCAAAAGGCCGATCGGGCGTGATATCGGCCCTTTCGACAGGGTGAACTCGTTCAGGGCGTAGAACTCCTCCGCCTCTCCAGCATTCCCGCCCCGCAAAAGCTCGCACCTGATCCTGGCTCTTGTGTACAGACCGTAATCGCCGGAGAGTATCCGCCTCACGTCTTGGACTGCCTCTTCGGGCTTGCCGAGAGCGAGGAAGCCGAGCCTCCCCGCGTTCACGCCGTACAGCGGCACACCGTATTCGCGCACGGCGTCCGCCGCCCTCATGAACGTGCCATCGCCGCCGATGGACACAGCGAACTCCATCGCGCGGAGGCTGTCCGAGACCTTGTCGCCCGCACGGGCGTCCTCCGACCCGAAGCAGAAAAACCGGACGCCTCGGCCGCCGTAATCCGCCGATTCGATCCTGCGGGCTACTGCGGCGGAACTGTCCCTGTCGCGTTTGAAAAAAAGACCGACAACTCTCTTTGTCATGAGATCACCTTTATAAAAAGACAGATTCACGCTAAATAAAAATTGCGCAGGTAACCGGTTCCCTGCAGGGCGGAGGCGCTGCCCGAGATAGGAAGGCCGGTTTATAGCCAGGGGCCTGCAAAAGGGCGAAGTTTGAACCCTTGCTGCGTATGCCTTCCCAGACTGTAAAGTGTCGTTTAAACAAACGGAACCAGCATTTTTCTAAATTTTCTCATGGGCCTCACCCACGAGCGAGCCTATTGACTCTGTGTCGAACTCAATCGCAGAATCTCGGCAGACGCCCAGCAGGAAGATGAACTCAATGTTGCCCTCAGGCCCGCGGATCGGCGAATATGTCGCGCCCAAAAGCGACAGGCCGAGGCTGTCGCGGGAGAAGAGCGCCAGGTCGCGCAAGACCTGCGCGTGCAGCGCCGGATCCCTGACCACTCCCTTGCCGACATTCTGTCTGCCCACCTCGAACTGCGGCTTAACGAGCGCGATAATCCTGCCATCCGGCGCGAGCAGGCCCTTCAGGTTCGGCAGGAGCAGCCGGAGCGAGATGAAGGAGGCGTCAACGGTGACGAGATCCGCGTCCCAGCCGATGTCGGCTCTAGTCAGATAGCGCGCGTTCGTGCGTTCGAGCGGTCGAACCCTCGGGTCGGCCCGCAAAACCCACGCGAGCTGCCCGTACCCGACATCTACGGCCGCGACCTTTGCCGCGCCCCTCGACAGCAGCACCTGCGTGAAGCCGCCAGTAGACGCGCCTATGTCGACGCAAGCCTTCCCTGACGGGTCGACGCCCCATTCGTCCAGACCCTTGATCAATTTGTGCGCTCCCCGGCTGACCCACTCGGATGCGCCGCAAGGCACCGCGACGCGCACCGGCGCGTCTTCCGGGAACGCCGCCGCCGCCTTGTCGCGGACGATGCCGCAGACTTCGACGGCACCGCCCTCTATCATCTCCCTGGCTGCCTCCCTCGACTTGGCGAACCCTCTGTCCGTGAGGATCTTATCGAGGCGCTTCAGACGCTGGTTTTTCAGGATTTTCTGTCCGCAAGCGATTTTGCCAGGTCTATCAGGAGGTCGCCCTCAGGGAACAGTTCCTCGATCGCCCTGCACGCTTCCTCAGAAGACTCGGCGGCGAGCCTCTTCGCCCCGTCCAGGCCATAGACAGAGACGAAGGTATTCTTGCCCTGCGCCTCGTCCTTATGGGGCGTCTTCCCCAGCTCGTCCTTCGTCCGCGTCACGTCCAGTATGTCGTCGACTATCTGAAAGGCAAGCCCTAAGTGCATGCCGTAATCGTAATAGCACCTGAGATCCGTGTCGGATATGTCGCCCAGCAAGGCGCCCGTGACCACGGAAGCCCGTATGAGCGCGCCCGTTTTGGCGCTTGCCACGCTGTAGACGAAGCCGTCGTCGGCGCTCTGGCTCTCGCTGTCGGTGTCCAGAACCTGCCCGCCGCACATGCCGGACGGGCCGGACGCCTCCGCCAGGGCCGCTACCGCCTTCAAGGCCTTTTCGAATGAGACGCCGCCCCTGGGCAGGTGCGTGAGAGCGTAGCCGAACGCCCATATCAAAAGCGCGTCCCCGGCTATGAGCGCCAGCGCCTCGCCGAAAGCTCGGTGGTTCGTAGGCTTCCCGCGCCTCAAATCGTCGTCATCCATGCAGGGCATGTCGTCGTGGATCAGGGACGCGGTATGGACGAACTCTATGGCCGCTGCCATGGGGAGAGCCTTCTGCGGCCCTACCCCGCTGCGCTCGGCCGCCGCCAGGCAGAGGATGGGGCGGAGCCTCTTCCCCCCGGCGCGGAGCGAATAAGCCATGGAATCCCACAGGCGCGGCGGCACGCCGTCGCCCCTCGTGTCAAGGAGATCCCCGAGATAATCCTCGAACAGTTGGAAGTAATGCCCGCTCAGAGTCGCGAGCGCGTCCTCACTCTCCGGCATCCGCAAGGTCACCCGCTTCCCTTTCCTCGGACAGGGCAGTCACTTTGCGCTTCGCGCAGTCCAGGTACTCCCTGCAAGACCTTATGAGGCCCACGCCCTTCTCGAAGAGCGCCAGCGCGTCCTCCATGCTGGGCGTCTCGGACTCGAATTCCTCTATGATCGCCTGTAATTTGTCCATGTCGTCGCTGAAGCCCATAACGAACCTCACCTCACTGTAGGCGTAAGTATAGCAGAAACGAAACCCAACTTCTAGGAAGGCATGCCTATCGCCGGATTGTCCGTTCTCTTGACATTTACAGCCGCTATATGCCATAGTACGTCACGGTTTATTTTTTAACATTTTTATAGGCTGATTATGATAAAAGCAGGAGGTTTTTGTATGTATGACAGTGACAGCACGGCCCATTTGGAGTACTATCGGCCCTCTGGATCGGCGTCGCCCGTATCGGTGATCCTGACGCTATGCGCAAGCGTCCTCGCGGGCGCCGTCCTCTCGGCCATTTACGCTTTCGCGAACTACCACAACCCATTTATCTACCTCAACATCCTGCTCCTGTACGGGCTGGCGTTCGCGCTGGGCTGGCTCACGTCGTGGGGGGTCCGCAGATTTCACATCCGCAACGCGTTCGCGGCGGCTGCCATAGGCGTAGTCGCCTTCGTCGTCTCTTATGCCGTCCACTGGCTTTTTTACATATCTACCGTGATCGTATATTTGGAGGCGGACTTCTCTTACGACGTGCCTGAGATCATCAGGCTCGCGACCGAGCTCATGCGTGACCCGGATGGGGCCTGGGAATGGATCAAGGCAATCAACGAAGAGGGCATCTGGAGCATTGGTTCGTCGTCGGGCAGCGACCTTGAATTCAAGGGGCTTCTGCTGACGGCCGTCTGGCTCGCCGAGGCCGCGGTCCTCCTTTATTACTCCGTCAAAAAACCGTGGGACGAGGCTGGCAAGCCCTATTCCGAACGCTCCGGCGAATGGATAGAAGGACGGGAGCTGCCGCTGGGCATAGCCTTCGTCGAGGATAGCGAGAAATTCAAAAAAGACGTGAGCCGCGGGGACTGCGGAGCGCTCGTGACGCCGCTCCCCGAGTCGGACGACGAGCCGCTGAAATTTGCGAAGGTCGTCCTCTACGCCGATCAGTTCACCCCCTATGTCACGGTCAAGAACGTCACGGTCAAGAAGAAAAAAAAGAAATCGTCCGTCTCGGAGAAAGTTGTCGTGCGCTACCTTAAAATCACCCCGTCCACAGCCGGGGAGGTATCAGACGCCTTGGCTGGCGGCGACAGGTCCGATGGCGCATAGACGCTGCATGGAAAATTCAATAAAGAACGGCATAAACAGGCTAAAAAGAAGAGGCACGGGATTCAGTCCAGGGTAAAATTGCGGCTCTGACGAACAATTGTCTGGAAAGCTCGTGCCAATATCGGAATCAAAATCGCTCCAAACTCGGAACTAAATTCTTAGCAAACTCGGAATCAAGCGCTATAATCGTAGAAAATAGTTTCACGATTAGGAGACACTGAGAACTATGGAGCGAAAATACTTGAAACGCATCGCGGACGATGTGCTGACCGCCGCGCTCGAAGCATCCGGCGCGGTGCTGATAGAGGGTCCGAAATGGTGCGGGAAAACCAGAACGGCGACGGAACGAGCGGCGAGCAAACTGCTGATGCAAGACCCGGACTACACAGATTCCTACTTGAAAGCCGCTGACACAAAACCATCGCTGTTGCTCAAAGGCAAAACCCCAAGGCTGATTGACGAGTGGCAGATGGCTCCCGTGCTGTGGGACGCTGTGCGCTTCGCGGTAGACCAGCGAGGAGAAAGCGGGCAGTTTATTCTGACCGGTTCCGCAGTGCCGAAAGACAATGCGGTTCAGCATACCGGAACAGGGCGTATCTCACGGCTCCTCATGCGGACAATGACCTTGTTTGAGTCGCTGGAATCAAGCGGGGACATCTCGCTGAAAGCCTTGTTTGACTGCGGTTGCGACGGCTACGGAATATCAACGTTAACTATTGAAAAGCTGGCGCTCGCGCTGACAAGAGGCGGCTGGCCCGCGTCAATCGGCGAAAAGGAATCTGTCGCTTTAAGGCGTGTGTACGACTATGTAGATGCTGTTATCAATACGGACGTGTCCCGTGTTGACGGCGTGGAGAAAAGCCCTGCCCGCGTCCGCGCCCTGATGCGCTCACTCGCCCGTAATGTTTCCGCTATGGCGAATATGACTACCATACGTAATGACATCGCAAGCGATGAGGACACAATATCTGAGAAAACGATCGCAGCGTACCTTAACGCACTGCGCCGCATATACGTTGTGGAGGATTTGCCCGCGTGGAATCCGGCTATGCGCTCCAAGACCGCGCTGAGGACTTCTCCAAAACGTCATTTCGCAGACCCGTCCATCGCGACTGCCGTACTGAGAGCAACACCGGACGGTTTGCTGAACGACTTCAACACGTTTGGTTTGCTGTTCGAGTCGCTCTGCATACGTGATTTACGCGTTTACGCTCACGCGATTGACGGCGAGGTATTTCATTACCGTGACAAGAGCGGTTTGGAAGCGGACGCGATTGTACACTTGAAAGATGGCCGCTGGGGAGCGATTGAGGTCAAAATGGGGGCAAAGGAAATAGAAACTGCCGCCAAAAACCTGAAAACGCTCCGCGATAAAATAAATGTAGATAAAATGCGCGAACCGTCATTCCTGATGGTACTGACCGCTACGGAACTCGCCTACCGCCGCCCGGACGGCGTGTATATCGTGCCAATCGGCTGTCTGAAACATTGAATCCCTAACCCGGGCGGCGGCGCGTGAATCGATAGACAAAACTTCTCCGCCTGATATACTCCTAAACTATAGAATAAGATATTGAAGGAAGGTATGCGCCGATGCCATTGATAGAAGAATTTCAGAAATCTGGTCTTTTTTTATTCAGATGGAGGAGCTATGCGCCTTTGATCTTTTTCACAATAATCATCGCATCTTTAGATTTTTTCCATTACCCTTTTCAAAATCACGACTTCGACTTGGCGTGGGAAATACTTTGTATTTTTGTCGGAGGATTAGGAATTGCCGTGCGGGTATTGACCGTAGCGTTCGTCCCGGAAGGCACTTCCGGGCGCGGAACCGGCCAGCCCTCAGCTTCACGCTTGAATACGACGGGAATGTATTCGATTGTCCGCAATCCGCTTTATCTGGGGAATTTCTTAACATATATCGCCCCTGTCCTTTTTGTGCGTATATGGTGGGTCACCCTGCTTTTTGTTCTGGCTTTCATACTTTATTACGAAAGAATCATTTTTGCGGAAGAAGCTTTTTTGCATAATAAATTTGGGGAAGACTACGCAGTATGGGCATCAAAGACACCGGCTTTTCTCCCTCGGTTCCGTAACTGGACAAAACCAGATTTAGCGTTTTCCTACAAGATGGCACTCTCAAGAGAGTATCATGGCGTTTACGGGCTGGTTTCAACGCTCTTTTTAATGGAATTACTGAGTGATTATTACATCCACGGCAAGCTGCTTTTTGATTCTTTCTGGGTGGTGATTTTTTTCACAGGGACGCTTTTTTACGTGACAATTCGCTTCCTGGATAAAAAAACTTATTTTCTGAAAACCGAAAACGTCAGATGAGCAAAGCAAATGCCGACCTTGCCTAGATGGCCCAGCGGCTGGTGAATGGCCGGCTAAACGCACCCTGCCAGCCAGCTCAGGGATTTTGCGCATGATTCTTGGCGGCACCAAATTCTTCTATGCCCTCACATATTTCTGATTGCGGCTTGTCGGGGATGGTCATTAGCAACGCCCCCAGCGCAAGCAACGGCTTTAAAATTGCTTTGCGAAAATGCTCGCGATTTGCAATTCCAACAAATTGTTGCATCTCATCCCGTGTTTTTTGCTCGGAGCAAAATACGAGAAGCCGTTCCGTTCTTTCGACTTGCGTGGTGTTACTGTGCAAGTCGTAGTTCATATTTTTCAAAGTGACGTGAAACGCCGTCCGCGTCGATTTGAACTTCGGCAAGAACTCATCTCGTATTACCATCTGCGACGTAGTAATACGGTTATTTGACCTAGAATCGGAATAATATGTCCGCCAGGGCGCGGGGCTGGCGATTCATTCGCCGGCCCCGCACCTCTTGGCGGTATTTTATTCCGCAGACCCTTTACACACGGGCCTTAATTGCTCACAATGGGGCGGTGAAGGGAGGGGGCCGCGACGCGTGATGTCTTTGTCTTGAAAATCGTCCTGTTTTTCCTTTTTTTATTCGCGGCGGCGTCAGCCCTCGACGGGTGCGCAGGGCCGGCTTCGGCTGCGGCCGCACGCTCGGCGCAGCAGCGGCGGGCAGATGACTCGCGGAGGGAGTTCTCGTCCTTTATCGACGGCTTTTTTGCGGGGACGCGGCGTGACTGGGACATACCGGGCATGGCCTTCGTGGCCGTCGCGGACGGCGAGGTGATTTACCTGAAAGGCTACGGCGTCGCCGACGTGAAGTCCGGCGCCCCAGTCTCCGCCGACGCCACCCTGTTCCGCGTGGGGGGCATCTCCACCGCGATCACAGCCACCGCGCTCCTACAACTGGCGGAGAGCGGGCGGCTCGGGCTGGATGAGGACGTGAACATCTTCCTGCGGCGATGGAAGCTGCCGCAGACGTTCGAGGCACCCGTGACGTTTCGGAGCATACTCACGCACACCGCCGGCTTCGACGGCAAAGCGCTGGAGATAAACGCCCCAACGTCGGAGGACGAGAGGAACTACGGCTTGAGCCTGCCGAAGACGATGCCAGCCCGGTACGCGCCGCCCGGGCGCTATTACGCCTACTCCAGGATGGGCTACGCCCTGCTGGGCTCTATAATAGAGCGCTATTCGAGGCAGAACTTCCAGGCATCCGTCACGAGGCACATATTTCAGCCGCTAGGCATGAAGGACAGCACGTTCTCCCCTGACGCGGGCCAGATGTCGCGGCTCGCCACGGGTTATGACGGCGAGGGCGCTCCGGTCGGGTACGACTATTTTTACGACATGCCAGCCTCCGCGATGAGCGCCACCGCGTCCGACATGGGGCGCTTTATGATGGCCCAGCTCGGGGACGGGGCGCTCGGGCGGAACAGGGTGCTAACGCCCATGTACGCGAACAGCATGTTAAGGAGACATTTCAGCCCGCACCCGCTGATAGAGGGGACGGGGCTCGCGTACCAGGAAAGATTCATAAGCGGCATACGAACCCTGCAACTGTCCGGCAGCATCCCCGGATACACCAGCTTCATGATGCTGATACCTGAAAAGGGCTTCGGCCTCTTTTTCGCCGCGAACGCGTCCGGGCTCAAGTTCAACGAAGACCTCGCCATGGCCGTCGTTGACCGTTTTTTTGCGCCTCCGTCCCCCGGTTCGCAGGATGCCGCGCCCCTTCCGGGGGCCGGGGCTATCCCGCAAGGCATTGACGGGTTTTACAGGCACAACGTTATCTCCAGGCACATGGCTGAAAAGGTCATGTCCCTGATGTCAGACCAGCTCGAGGTCTCGTCCTCCCGCGACCTCGTCACGATCTCGCACACGAGGGGCGAGCGCCAGACGACCCAATGGGCGCCTGCGGGCGCGGGCAGCGGCGATATCTTCCGGAGGGTGGGAGCAAACGGGGAAGCCCTGGGCGAGTACGCTTACGTCGAGAGGGAAAACGGCGCGGTGACGGCGCTCGTCATCGGGGACGTGAGCCGCACATACGACAGGCTGCCGCCCTATGAGGGCTTTTACAGGCAGATAGCCATCATGCTCTGCTTCCTCTCCGTCGTGATCGTCTCATGCCTCGGAACGGCTATCGGCGCCGCCGTCAACAAAGGCAAGCTCCCGTGGGAGAAGGGGCTGCGCTCCGCCACGGAACTCTGGTCGATATCCCTTCTGTTCTGCGGCATACAGATCGCGTTCGTCGTCTGCCTCTCGGCCTCTATTTATTACTCAGGGGCAGAATTTACCGTCTTCGTCCCCTACCGGGTGAAGGCGCTCTTCACCATCCCGCTCGCCGGGTGCCTCCTTTTGGCCTGGTTCTGGTTCAGGCTGCTGGGCAATCTCTTGAAGCCGGACTATCATTGGGCAGAAAAACTCCTGCTCGCGGCGGTCGCGGCGATGGAGACGTGCTATGTTCTCTTCCTGGCAAACTGGCGCTTGCTGGGATTTATGTTTTGAGGATTTGAACGGGAGGTATCGGCGGAATGAGTTCGACCTTTTTCTTCGGAACGGTGATAACGGCCTACCTGCTGATCAACGGGTACATGTTCGCACGGCTCTTCTCGACGCTGAGAGGGGCCGGGATCCTCCGGCTGGTGGCTTGCGCTGTATTCTGCCTGTTCGCCGCGAGCTTCCCTCTGAGCAGGGCAATGAGCGGCGTCCTCCCGGCGTCGGCGGCGGATTTTCTGTTCATATTGGGATCGCTCTATCTAGCCCCGATGATCCACGGCTTTTTACTGACCGTCGCAGCCGACCTCCTGCGGATCCTGAACTATCATGTGGCCCTCACTCCGAACCCTCCGCCATATTCACAGGGCAGGCGGGAGAATACTGTAGCCGTCATAGTGCTTCTCAGCCTGGCCCTGAGCTTCGCCGGCGCGCTGAACGCCGTTTTCCCCGTGGCGCGGGAGTTCAGCATACGGTTGGACGGGAAGTACGGGTATCGCCCGCCCGTAAAGATAGCGCTCGTCTCCGACATACACCTGGGTAAAATAAGACACCTGGCGCGGCTCGAACGGATAACGAACCTGATCAAGTCTAAAAACCCGGATATCGTGCTTATAGCTGGCGACACGATAGATGACACCGCGTGGCTGCGATCCGGCGCGCGGCGGGACGAGATAGCCGCCCTCATGTCGTCCCTGCACCCCAGGCTCGGCGTATGGGCGGTCCCCGGGAATCACGACCACTACTCCGGTATAGAGGCAAGCAGCGGTTTCCTCAGAAGCTGCGGCATACGCGTTTTGATGGACGAGTGGGCCGCGCCCGGAGGGGAGTTCCTGCTGATAGGACGGGACGACAGGACGGTCATGAGGACAGGCAGGGAGCGTGTCCCGCTGGACGCGATAATCGCGCGGGCGAGGTCGGCCCTCGGGCGCGAATCGGCGAGCCTGCCGGTAATAGTCCTCGACCACCAGCCGGCGTACCTAGGGGAGGCGCAGCGGGCCGGCGCGGCCCTGCAGCTATCCGGCCACACGCACAAGGGCCAGCTTTTCCCGGCGAACCTCTTCGTGGCCGCGATTTTCGAGAAACATTACGGCCTCTACAGGAAAGGCGA
>JAISFV010000010.1 GCA_031263445.1 Synergistaceae bacterium
TGTCGGCGCCGCTCGCACCCCACAGCTCGATTCTGTAAGAGGCGCTATGCGGCGCGATGAAAGTTTGAACACAATCCGTTTCGGAAAACGTATATTCAAAAACCCGTCCCGCTCCATTCTCCGGTCCGTTACCGGCGTCAACGGACGAATATGCGTGACACAAGCCAGAAACCAACAAAATGATGACGACGGAGAGCGCCGCAAAAAACATAAAACGATGACGTCTGCCCGACATTTCAATATCCTCCCTCACGAATTCAGGATTTTGCGGAAAAACCTATAATTTATGGCGCAGTTGCCGTTGAACCAGTCAGAGGACAATCCATCCTGTTGCCAGGTATATTATACCAAGTCTATGGCTGTATCGTTTCATATTCCTCAGCGCAGCGAAACTCCGCTGGCGAAAAAATTTGGGCGCCTCTGAGGGCGTGATATAATCTAATGAAAGTGTCTAAAAATAAACTTGCCATATTATTTTTTTGTTTCGACAAATTGTATAGCTCTAATCACCGTGAAAAGCATCGTTCAAAATATGAATTGCGGAAAACTCTTCATCCGTGACACCTATTCCTTTTTCGTATATTTTTTCATCAAGAACACAGCTCATTGTCAAAAGTCTCTTTATGGGTTGTGGTTGAGCCAATAAGACTCAAGAATGATGCTTGGTTTATGTGTGTCATCTTTATAGATGCCGTTCTTTGAATTGCAAGGGAGTCAAAATCTCCGGGCGTTCACAGTCCACACAAGAAAAATCCTTGTCTCCGCTTACAAGTACATCAATATCGGCATCCATCGCTGATATGAGAATGGGATAATCCTTCTCGTCGCGGATGTGCGGCAATTCTGTTTTCGTAATCTTTAACGGCGAATAAACCAATTCATAGGACAGCTCCTTCAGAAACTCGTCTAAATCGCCTCTTTTTTGTCTGAATTTGCGCTCGAAGACTATAAAAAGTTCTTCCAGCGAGAACATGCAGATACAAAGATCGTATTTTAACATGATTTCTTTAAGTATGGCCGCTACGCCGCCATCGCGGAACAAAGCGGCGGATACGAGAATGTTGGTGTCAACCATTACGCGCATATCGTTTGTTGTAAAGCTCACTTCTAACGTTTTTGCACAGATCAACGACATCTTTTTCGTTGCCGATCCCGGCTTTTTCAGCCTCCTCAGCCATAACCGACTGCAATTTCTCCAAGGCTATTTGGGAAGAATTCAGGAGCACGACCTTGCCCCCTTCATCAAGGAACATGACCTTATCCCCCTCTTTAATCCCGAGTTTTCTGCGAATCTGTATCGGGATGGTAATCTGTCCGCTCGTTGTAACTTTAGCCAGTTCCATATCGGGTCATGCCACCTTCCTTAAAAACCTTAAATTCATTATAACATTGTCTGGCCTCTTGTGACAGAAATCTGCTCCGTGATCAGCCATACATGGACACAACGTGGGCGTTCACTCCGGTCGTTCTCGCGGCACGGATGATGGCGGCGGCGGGGAGCAAACCTTAACTCAGAGAGAACTATGGCAGGGAATCCTTGAAAATTATGAGGGAACGGGATTATGATAACTCTAAGAAGAGAATAGCCTTAAGGTTCATCGGGCATATCCTGAGACTACAGGACAAGGACATCGGCTCCGAACTGAGGGGGGAATTTTTGATGCAGTTCATACCGCTGAGCGAATACAGGAAATTGTCGGCAATCGAGGACGCCAAGGAGGAAAGGACGCTTGAAGTGGCCCGTTCCATGATTTCAGAGGGATTGCCCCTTGAAACAATTAAGAAATGCACGGGGCTTGACGAGGACGACATTCTCGCATTAGGTTAATCCAGCGAAACAGGGCTAATTCCAAAATTCAGACTCCTCAGCGAAAGCCTTTTTTGTGTACGGTTACTCATATTTAACCCGCTGTGTCATGTGAGGGCCACAATGAGGGCATGTTGTTATGAATGCCGTCAAGGGTCTCAAAAGTGGACGTAAAGTTACCGCAAACAGAACGTAAAAAGAATAGCTGGGCAGTTTTCGGACGCGAAAAGGGCTTAAAATGGGCGGCTTGTTCCTTTTGTGTCACAAACCGCAGTGCAATGGCATTAATAACGTTCCGGATGTTTACGACGTTTTGGCGGCCCGGATAAGGGCTTTGCGTAGCAAAGTCCAGGGCCGACACAAAATGTGGCGGAGGTTTGCCGTGAGAATGAGCGAAGCGATTGACCTAGGCAAACCAGAACCCGAGCCGCCTACTGGCGGTGAAGCGTAAACAGTCCTGTTATGTGCAGTACGGCCCTTTTTACAATTTTTTTTATTCCTGAGATTTCTTCATATTATTTTGATTGTCCATTTATTTTCTCCATTAATTCTTTTGTACATTCTTCTACTGTTTTATTTGGCGTGTCTATTATTATATGTTCTTCTTCCCATAAGTCATATTCTCTTTTTATTATTTCTTCCCATGTCGGTAATTTTAAATTAGCAATTTCATTTCTTCTTTTTTCAATTCTTTTTATATGTTCAATTTTGTCTGAACATATAATTTCTATATTTATGTATTTACAATTATTTTTTAACGCAACATTATTCCATTCTTCACGAGTTAATTTTATGGGATTACATTGATCAGAAATAACATTGTTTCCAATTTTTAAATTATCTTCAGCAATTCTATACGCCAATCTATAACCTTCCCCTTGAACATTAAAATTACATAAATCCCTAATTCCTTGTTCTATTGTATCTATTCTAATATAAACAGCATCTAATAATTTTGAGATATTTTTTGCCAATGTTGATTTTCCAGTTCCAGGTAATCCTGAGAATATATATAAAATTGGAGAAAATTTTCTCATAAGATTATTTTCCCATAAAGTTTTTTTTGTCAACTATTTTTGCATTATATTTACAAAAAATTTGGGCCGTATTGCACATAACCCATAAATAGACGCAGTTTTATATTCGCAATAATAAACTAGAAAACTCCTTGCATTCGCGATGTTTATCGGCATTCTTCTATTCAAAATACGCAACTCCTTTTCCGTGTCTTCTATTTGAAATACGCAATAGTTTCTATGATTGTTTTGCGTTTCCATATTTCCCTCAATTTTGAGTTTACGCCGCAAACCACCGATACAGTTCCTCGAACCGACCTGGCAGAAGAAATCATGATACTCAGCAGACGGTTAAGCCCGTGACTTTTACGGCTAAATTTACGCGGTATCTGCGCGGCGTGAATCCGTCCCGCTTTCATTGCCGAAGTCACCGACCCTCGGCAGAGCCGGAAGTTTACCATATTATTAATTATCAGCGCGAGTGGCAGCATAGACGGAAAAAACGAAGCTATTGACAAGATTGAACGCGAAAAGGTAATATAATGACGCTATCATACAAAATTAAATGGCTATTTATAATTTTAACCTTGAAATTTTAAGAGTTGATGCCTTGACGGGCCTGGTCTAAGGAGATGACATTTTAATATACATGGAAAAATTTTTTTGATATCGCCGCAGGTACCATGACCTCAAAACATGATAAACTATCGCAAGCGGTTCCGCCTCGCGAAGAGGCGTGAGGCAATGGGCTGTGTCCCAGATGGGAGGCGATACACAATAAAGAGTCTGTCTTTTGGCCGTGCTGCCCTGACGGGCCTGTTGATTTTAATGCTCCTGTGTCCGGCGTCCTTCGCGGCGGACGTCGTCTCGTCGCCTGTGCTGGACAGGGAAGCATCCGAAAAGGCTTTTCTGGAGGCCTGCGACTATCTTTTGAAGAACCGGCCCTGGAACTGCCTGGATTCCCTGGAAGAGGCGCTGAGGCTCAACATATATTACATCGACGCATATTACGTGAGGAGCCTCGCACTCCGAAAAATGGGGCGCTATGCGGACGCCATACGGGCGATGTCATCGTACCTGGAGGTCCGGTACGACGATTACAGGGCGCGGATAATCCTGGACAGCATGAGAGGCCAGCACGAGATCCTACGGGGCGCGCTCTTCCCAGGGGATTCCGCTTACGGCCTATACTTCGAAAAACAGCAGACCGGCGTGTTTTTTAAGATCCCGCTTTACGACAGGACAGCGTATGCCGGCATGAACGGGCTGGGGAAGATCAGCGCCGCTTACGGCACCGTCTTTGTCTGCGACGCGCTGGGCGGTGCCGTCTGGTTTTCGGACCGCTCCGGGAGACAGCGGATGGGGCGTTTCGATATCGAGGCGCCAGTTGCGGCGGCCCAGCTCTCCCCTTCTGAGGCGCTGATTTTCCAGAAAAGCGGCGACGTGGGCAGGCTTTCTATAGACACCAGGCCGTGGAGCGCGTCGCGGGAGGACATGGGAAGACTTGACGATTGCGAGAGCGTCTCGGACGCGGCCGTGATCGACTCCACTATGATAGCCGTGACGGACAGGACAGGGCGGGCGGTGCGGTTCTACAGCCTCCCGTCACTGGATGCCGTCGCGTCGTGGCGCCCCAGGGACAGCGACGCATCACTCAGGGTTTTCGAACCGGTCGCCGCCTCGGCGCGCGGCCCGTTCGTCGCCGTAGCCGACAGGGGCAACGGGAAGGTTTACGTCCTGGACTCGTACACACTGGCCGTCCAGGACGCCTTCAGCGTGGAGACGCCCAGGGATCTGGAGTGGGGCTCGCAGGGCGAACTGTTCGTCCTCTCGGAGAACGGGCGGCTATACCGCCGCTTCCCGATCATGCCGAGCGACATGCCCCCGGAAATCGTCTCAAGCGGCATGAAGGACGCATGGAGCATTGCCTGGGCCCCAAGCGGCCCGGTCGTCTCGGACGTGAGCGGCAGGATATGGTGGGACGGCGGCATCCGCCCCGTGGCCGGAGAGGCTTTCGGCACGCTGAACCTCCACAGCCCGTGGATCGACGAGAGCGAGGCTGACGGCGCACCGAAGCTCATGCTGCGCGCTTCCGCCTCATCCGTCTTTCAGGGCTTTATAGAGGACAGGACGCCGGACACCCAGGCCGTCTGGAGGGATGAGTCGCGCCCGTCGTCCGTGAGCATGGTGAGCGCCGAAAACTCCGGCGGGGTTTTTTATTATTCGCCGAACGTGGCTGATAATATCGTAAACGACGACGTCAGGCGGGCGCTCACGGTCTCGGACGTAATCGGCGACATCGCCGGGGCATCCCGTTCAGGGACTCCGCTGCCCAAGGCGCTGGTGCTGGACACGAGGCTGTCCGGCACGGACGGGGAACTGGAGGCGCTCTTCGCGCTCGCCCTCCAGAACGGCATACGAGTCGACCTATGGGCTTTAAGACGACCGGCCTCCATGCGCCTGACGCACATCTCGCAAGCCACGCTCGGTCAGGTCTATTACACTTCGAGGCTCGGCAACGCGCCGCTTGAGGGCAGGACGGAGTGGATGCTGAGCATACCGCTCCCGCCGGACCACACCACGTATGGCTATCCTTCCGAAGCCACGCTGTCAGTCTTCGCTACGATAGACGTCATCCAGTTTGCCGACTGGATACCGATCTGGCCCTCCGTGCTGCAAAGGGCGCCGCGCAGCGACTGACGTTACGGGGATGAACGAGGCTTGACGGCCGCAAAAATCAAATATTTTCAGAAAACAGCGGGGAGGGGTACGTATGGACGCGCTCGCAGAACGCGCGCTCGCCGGTGACCCGAGGTCCATAGCGAGGTTCATAAGTGTGATAGAGAGAGGCGGCACTGCCTCGTCTGAGCTGATGAGGCAGATTTACCACCGGACGGGGAATGCCCACACGATAGGCATTACGGGAAGCCCAGGGGCCGGGAAAAGCACGCTCGTCTCGCGGCTCATAGCGTCCTACAGGGAGTCCGGCAAGACGGTCGGCGTCATAGCGGTCGACCCGTCCAGCCCGTTCACCGGCGGCGCGGTGCTGGGAGACCGCCTGAGAATGCAGGATCACGCGCTGGACGACGGTGTTTTCATCCGCAGCATGGGGTCGAGGGGAAACCTCGGCGGGCTGAGCGGGGCGACGCACGAGGCCGCGCTGGTGCTGGACGCGTGCGGATACGACGTCGTGCTGATCGAGACAGTGGGCGTGGGACAGTCCGAGGTAGACGTAATCAAGGCGAGCGACACGGTATGCCTGGTGCTGGTCCCTGGCGCAGGGGACGACGTGCAGGTGATGAAAGCCGGGATAATGGAGATAGCCGACGTTTTCGTGGTGAACAAGTCTGACCGCGACGGCGCGGAGAAGGTCGCTCTGGACGTCAAGGTGATGCTGGACCTCATCGCGAACCGCAAATGGCGCCCGCCTGTTTCGCTCGCATCCGCGCGGGATGGCGCAGGGATCGACGAGATAACGGCCAACATCGCCCGCCACAGGGATCATCTGGCGGAGACGGAAGAGGGCCGGTCCCGCAGACTGTCGAAGATAAAGAACGAGGTGGAGGAAATACTGAGGCGCGGCGTATTCTCCCGCATAGAGAAGGCCTGGACGTTCGAGCAGACGGACGTCCTTGCTGACATCGACCGCAGGGCGACAGACCCGTACACGGTAGCGTCCGGACTGCTCGGCCGCGTGATCAGCCCAGATTCCTGAAAGCCTGGTCATGTCCGTCAAGCGGCAACATATATGTTAAATTTTACAAATTACTGGGGGTCAGAGAGATGAAGGTGGCTGTTGGTTCCGACCATGCCGGATTCGCGCTCAAGGAGGAAATGAAGCGGTTCGTCCAGTCCCTCGGGCACGAGGTCACGGACTTTGGCGCGTTTTCAGGGGAGCAATCGACCGATTACCCGGACTGGAGTAAAAAAGTCACAGACTCCATCATCGCCGGCAAGACGGACAGAGGGATCCTCGTCTGCGGCACCGGCATCGGCATGAGCATAGCGGCCAACAAGGTCCCTGGCATATACGCGGCGCTCTGCGCAAGCGAGTACGCGGCGCGGCTGAGCCGCCTCCACAACGACGCCAACGTGCTGGTGCTGGGCGGCAGGACCACGGGGACGGATCTCGCCAAGTCCATCACCGAGGCCTGGTTAGCTGCGGAGGCTGAGGGCGGCAGACACCTCGTCCGGAGGCAAAAGGTCATGGACTACGAGGCGGAGACGAAAAACGCCGAACGCGGACCAAAGGGCGGAGGGCGCGTCGTCGTGATGTCACACCCGCTGATACAGCACAAGATCTCCATCGTCAGGGACAAAAACACTTCTGTGAAGGATTTCAGGGACTTGGTGCAGGAGATCGCCGGGCTCATGGCCTACGAGATCTTCCGAAACCTCCCGTTGGAAGAGGTCGAGGTTCAGACGCCGCTCTGCGCCACTAAGGGTTTCTCGATCTCAGGCAAAAAACTGGCCGTCGTGCCTGTCCTGAGAGCGGGGCTGGGCATGGTCGAAGGCATATTGAGGCTCGCGCCGAACGCGAAGGTCGGCCATATCGGGCTTTACAGGGATCCAGACAGCCTGCGGCCCGTCGATTACTACTGCAAGCTGCCGAACGACATAGGCGAAAGGGATATTTTCATCCTCGACCCGATGCTGGCGACGGGGGGATCGGCGTCGGCATCCATCGCACACGTGAAGCGCGCCGGCGGGAGGCGGATATCGCTCGTCTCGCTGATCGCCGCCCCGGAGGGCGTGAGCAGGGTCACATCCGACCACCCTGAGGTCGATATCTTCACCGCCGCGCTCGACAGCCGCCTGAATGACCACGGTTACATCATCCCCGGGCTCGGCGACGCAGGCGACAGGCTCTTCGGGACGAAATAGGGGCGCGTTTCAGGACAGATGGCAATACTCTCGGCGGTATTGAATTTTTTGTGGGGCATAATCGCGACCCCGGTCTCTATGAAGCTGTCGCGCACATTCCGCCTGATGGACGTCCCAGGCGGCAGGAAACAACACAGCGCCGTGACCCCGAGAGGCGCCGGGATCGTCCTTTGGACGGGATACCTGCTGTGGGCGCTCGTCAACCCGAACCCCGGAGTGGAAGTCCCTTACGTGGCAACGGGCGCGACGCTCGTCTTTTTAGTAGGCTACATGGACGACATGCACCCTCTCCCGCCGATGAAGAGGCTCTTTGTGCATCTCGCGGCGGCGGCTTGGGTGATCCTGCCGCTCTCTGTGCCGGTGAGCCAGAAAATCCTCCTCTCGCTCTGGGTGGCCGGCTGCACGAGCGCATACAACTTCGTGGACGGCATGGACGGCCTGGCTCTCTCCTTGGCGCTCGTCACGTCATATCTGGCATACCTGGGCGGGAACCCCTACACATGGCTCCCGTTCTGCGGCCTCGTGTCCGGCGTGCTGCTCTGGAATTTCCCTCACGCCAGGACATTCCTCGGGGACGGCGGGGCCACCCTCCTCGGGTACGTATGCTCGTCCCACCTCGCGTGGGATCTCTTCCCGAGGTTCTTCCGCATGAACGTGGCCGTGATGGCCCTGCTGCTGGTACTGATAGGTGGCGCGCCCGTGGTCGATACGCTCTGCGCGATGACTCGCCGCATGTTGCACAAAAAATCGCCGTTTTACCCCGACAGAGGCCACGTCCACCATATCCTGCTCGATATGAAGCTGCGCACGTGGCAGGTGCTTTCGCTGTTGGTAGTCGCCCACGGCGTCTTGGTCGGCGCAGGCTATCGCCTGCTGGCGGCGTTCCGATGAAGATCGACGTCGTGATAGGCACGAGGCCGGAGGCGATAAAGATGGCCCCGGTGATACTCGAACTGCGGCGCAGGGAGCTTTTCAGGGTGCGGGTCATCGCCACCGGACAGCATACGGACATGTTGAGCCAGGCGCTGGGCTACTTCTCGCTTTCCGCCGACGCGGATCTCGGGATAATGAAGAGCCGCCAGTCTCTCGACCACATCACGTCCGCAGTCCTATCGGGCGTCGGGGAGCTTTTCGACGAGGCACCGCCGGACGCCGTCCTCGTCCACGGCGACACCACTACCACGTTCGCCTCGGCGCTCGCGGCTTTTTACAGGCACATACCGATAGGACACGTGGAGGCTGGGCTCCGCAGCGCCGACATGGGGCGTCCCTTCCCGGAGGAGATGAACAGGGTCTTCGCGGATCGCATGGCCACATGGTGGTTCGCCCCGACGGCCCTCGCGCGGGAAAATCTGCGCCGCGAGGGGGCGCGCGACGACGGGATATGCGTCACCGGCAACACCGTGGTGGACGCGCTCAAGACCGCGCTGGCCCGCAGGGCCGGCGGGGACGCGCCCGAGGCGCTCGCGAAGGGACTCTCAGGGCGTCGCTTCGTCCTGCTGACCGCGCACAGGAGAGAGTCCTGGGGCGCGCCGCTGGAGAGGATCTGCCGCGCGCTCCTGGGGATACTCGAAGGGTACCCGGATCTCATGGCCCTTGTCCCGATGCATAAGAACCCGACGGTGCGGGACGTAATGAAGGAGCGCCTCGAAGGGTGCCGGAGGGTGATTCTCTGCGACCCGCTGGACTACCCGGACTTCGTATGGGCTATGGATAACTGTGAGCTGATCATGAGCGACAGCGGAGGCGTCCAGGAGGAGGCCACGTCTCTCAGAAAACCCGCGCTGATACTGCGCGACGTCACGGAGCGCCCGGAGGCCATCGAGCAGGGCAGTTGCGTACTGGTCGGCACGGACGAGGGACGCATCACAGGCGAGGCCAGCGCCATACTGTCGGGCGGAGAGGCGCTGGCAAGGCTGATGGAACGCTCTTTGAAGAACCCCTTCGGGGACGGCTCGGCGTCGGCTAAGATCGCGGATGCCCTTTCGCGATAATGACGCTCGCCCCTCCCCGGAGGTTTTTTCTTTTTTCAATTTTAGGTTATCATAGAGGAAACGCTGACTGGAATCAGTCTTTATTTATAGAGGTCCGTATTTTTGACTGGAGTTGAATGATGTTGACGAGCGACAGAATGTTGATCCGAGGCGGAAGGCCCCTTTCGGGCCGCGTCAGGGCACAAGGGGCGAAAAACGCCGCACTCCCCGTCATGGCCGCCTCTCTGCTTTTGAAGGGACGCAGCCTGAAACTGTCGAGGGTGCCGGATCTCCAGGACATTCACACTATGGCCGACCTGCTACGCCACCTCGGGGCGGAGATCGAGTTTAAAAACGGCACGATGACGATAGACGTGCCAGAGGATCTCAAGTGGGAGACCCCGTCCGACCTCGTCCGCAAGATGAGGGCGTCGTCATTGGTCTTGGGCCCGCTCGTCGCGAGGTGCGGGAGGGCCGTGCTGCCGCTGCCCGGAGGCTGCGCGATAGGGAGCAGGCCGATAGACTTCCACCTGAAAGCGCTGACGCGCATGGGGGCGGAGATCGACCTCGAACAGGGATCCGTCCACGCGAGGACGGACGGCTTGTCGGCCACGCGGATCAACTTTGACTTCCCGTCTGTCGGCGCTACCGAAAATATCATGATGACAGCCGCCCTCACCGATGGGGAGACCACAATAGAAAACGCGGCCAGGGAGCCGGAGATAGGGAACCTGGCCGATGCGCTCCGCGCGATGGGCGCGTCGGTAGAGGGCGACGGGACCGGCACGGTCCGGGTAAGAGGCGCGAGGGACCTCGGCCCGGCGGAGGTCACGATAATCCCTGACCGCATAGAGGCCAGCACGTACCTGCTCGCTGGGATGATAACGCGCGGACGCGTGGAAATCGACGGGATAGACCCGGAGTACATGGCCGCTCTGATATCGAAACTGGAGGAGGCCGGGGTGCCAGTTGCGGCCTCAGGCGATTCGGTCGCCCTGGACTGCGGTGGCGTCGGCTGGAGCGGGGTGACGATAAAGACTCTCCCATACCCCGGCTTCCCGACCGACATGCAGCCGCAGATCATGGCCGCGCTCTGCCTGGCCGACGGGACGAGCATCATACACGAGAGCGTATTCGACTCCCGCTACATGCACGTCGGCGAGTTCCGCAGGATGGGCTGCAAGATAGACATTCAGGGCAACACGGTTGTAATCGCCGGCGTACCGCAGGTATCCGGGGCCGAGGTACACGCCTCGGATCTCCGGGCAGGCGCGGCGCTGATACTGCTCGGGCTGGCCGCTGAGGGCGAGACCGTGATCTGCGCCTTGAAGCACGTGTGGCGCGGCTACGAGAGCCTCACGTACAAACTGAGGGCGCTAGGGGCCGACATAGAACTGCTCCCTGACGGCGAGTACGCCGATAAGTTCGATGGCGCAGGGGACTGACCCGTCCGCCGGGATGATAAGGGCGTTCGCGTTCGTGGGGGCCGCCGGCACGGGCAAGAGCCAGCGGGCGCAGTTCGTGGCCGACTATCTGGACGCCGACTATATAATCGACGACGGGCTCGTGATCCGCAAGACGACGATCGTGGCAGGCAAGAGCGCGAAGGCCGAGCGGAACCAGATCAGGGCGATCAGGCGCGCAATGTTCGATTTCGACGACCACCGCGCGTCGGTGATCGAGTTCTTCAGGAGGGCCGCGCCCTGTTCCGTGATGGTCATAGCCACGTCCGACGGGATGGCGGAGAGGATAATAAAGCGGCTCGGGCTGCCGATGCCGGACAGGACCGTCCACATAGAGGAGGTCGCGACCCCAGAAGAGATATCCCGCGCCCGCAAGGAGAGGCAAGCGAAGGGCCAGCACGTCATCCCTGTGTCGCACGTGCTGGTGCGGAAGAACTTCGCCGGCAAACTCGTCGGACGGCTGCGTGTCCTTTGGCGGCCGAAAGCGCCATACGAAGGGGAAAAGACCATCGTCCGGCCGCCGTTCAGCTTTTACGGGGAGGTTCACATAGAGCCGGACGCGATAGAGCAACTGTGCGGGCATATAGCATCGAGGGTCGGGCAAGTACCCAGGGTCGTCGCGACGAGGGTCTTTTCAAGCGAAGAACAGTCGCTCGACATAGATATCGACATAAAGGTCTCGCCCGGCCCAAAGAACATCATAGCCGTCTCTGAGCTGGTAAGGCAGAGGGTTGCGCGCAGCGTCCGGTACTTCACGGGCCTGGACGTGCATGTCGTGAACATCAACGTCGTCGGAATGGAGTTTTAGCGATGAGAGAGGATGGCGTCGTTTTCCGCCTGAGCCATGAGGAAAGGGAGAAGGCGCGGGCGTCCGTGTGGGATGAGTGCCGCGCGCGGGCCCTGGCATGTACCGCCTGCGAACTCGCGCGGACACGCGGCTCCGTCGTATTTGGGCACGGGGACGTCAGGACGAGCCTCATGTTTATAGGCGAGGGACCGGGGGCGGACGAGGACGAGCAGGGCCTCCCGTTCGTCGGCAAGGCCGGACAGTTGCTCACGCAGATACTCAGCGCAGCCGGGATCGACAGAAAAGACGTGTACATCACGAACGTCGTGAAGTGCAGGCCGCCGAACAACCGGACACCGCTGCCCGCCGAGATGACCGCGTGTGACCCGCACCTGCGGACGCAGATCCAGCTCATAAGGCCCGCTGTCATGGTTTTGCTGGGTTCGACGCCGACGAAGTGGATATTGAAGACGACCGAGGGCATTTCAAAACTGAGAGGGCGCTGGTATGATTGGATGGGCGTCGCAGTGATGCCCATGTTCCACCCCAGCTACCTCCTGCGCTATCCCGACGGCAGGACGCCAGGGAGCCCCAAGCACCTCACGTGGCAGGACATACAGGAGGTCAAGCGGCGCTGGGACAGCGTGACGTCAAATCATGGGACGGAGGGTGACGGCCATGGGCGAGGCTCTTGAACAGTCGAGGCTTCCGGGGCACGTGGGCATAGTCATGGATGGCAACGGGCGCTGGGCGAAGAAGCGCCGCCTGCCAAGGGTAATCGGGCACCAGGCCGGCATGAAAGCCCTCGAACGGGTCATAGACGCGGCGAAGGAGATTGGGATACGTTATCTCTCGGTGTACGCTTTCTCAACCGAGAACTGGCGCCGCCCGTCTAGCGAGGTGCAGGGTCTCATGGGCCTTTTCAGGTATTACCTGAAGGGCAAGATGGAGCAGATGCACAGGCGCAACGCGAGGGTGCGGTTCGCAGGGAGGATGGACGCGTTCCCGGAGGACATCTTGAAGATAACGGGCGAGGCTGAACGTAAGACGGAAGGCAACGACGGCATAGACGTGATATTCTGCACCAACTACGGCGGGCGGCAGGAGATCCTGGACGCCGCGTCGAAGCTCCTGGCGTCCGGCCACGAGGGTTCCGTGACGGAGGAGCTTTTGCGCGGCTTTATGTATGTCCCTGACGTACCGGACCCTGACCTGCTCATCAGGACTGGAGGGGAACTCAGGATGAGCAACTTCTGGCTGTGGGAGGGAGCGTACAGCGAATATTATTTCACGGACGTCCTGTGGCCCGATTTCGAGAGATCGGAGCTAGAGAGGGCGCTCGCGAGCTACGCCGGGAGGGAACGCCGATATGGCACTGCATAAGCCCCCAGCCGGCGCCAAGATAGAACACGAGGGGATCCCTCTGGTGAACAGGGATATGCTGAACCGCATCCTCGGGAGCGCCATCGTTGCAGTCTGCGTAGTGGGCGGCATCCTACGCGGCGGCTGGGTCTGGGATCTCGTGGCGTCCGTCATCGCGCTCTGTTCGCTCTGGGAGATGTATAAGCTGCTCTCCTCGAAATACAAGCTGTCGAGGGGCTGGGGGCTGGCAGGGGCGCTCTTTATGCTCGTCACAGTCTCCATGGGGTTCAGCTTCGCGCTCACGCTGTCGATACTGGCCTTCGTAGCGTTCCTCGTGCTTTTCACAGAGGTAATCCGCAGGGAAAGCACGGGCCAGAGCTTTTCCCTCTGGAACATGGGCGGGACGCTCTCCGGGCTGGTCTACATCGTGCTGCCCTGGAGCTTCATGATACTCATCCGCTCCCAGGCCATGGGACAGATAATCCTCCTCACGATATTTTTCTGCACCTGGAGCTGCGACGTGGCGGCGTATGCCATAGGCTCCAAATTCGGCCAGACCCCGTTTTGCAGCAAAGTCAGCCCGAAGAAGAGCTGGGAAGGCTTCTGGGCAGGGGTCATGGCCAGCACGTTCTGCGGGTCGGCGCTCGCGTGGTTCTTCGAGTTCCCGCCGATGCCGCTTCTGATGCTGGGCTTGCTCTGCGGGGTCGCGGGCCAGCTCGGGGACCTATGCGAGTCCGTCATGAAGCGCGAGGCGCGGGTAAAGGACTCCGGCGCGGCGATCCCGGGACACGGCGGTTTCCTCGACCGTTTCGACAGCATCCTGGTAAACGCTACGCTGGCCTTCCTGATCATAGAGGTAATCGGCTAAAGGGCGGAAGGGTCTGTCCGTGCGGCTTTCAGCCTGCGCTCCTTCCTGAGCCTGGCGCGCTCCAGGCCTGCCTCGTATTCCGCCCTGTCATCATCGGTCTGGAGTTCCAGGCGTGGCACCCGTCTCGGGCGTCCCTCGCCGTCAATGGCTACGTATGTGACGTAGGCCCTGTTCGCGTGCTCGCGGACGAGCCCCGCGCGTTCGATGAACGTGTCCACCCTGATCTCCATGGATGAGCTGCCGACGCAGGTCAGCCTCCCGTCCAGGACGATCAGGTCCTTCACGCTGATGGGCTTTTCGAAGCTGAGGTAATCGACCGAGGCGGTCGTGCAGTCGCCGTCGCTGTGCCTGAACGCGACGACAGCCGCCAGGATGTCGATCCATGCCATCAACTGCCCGCCGAACAGCCTGCCTGACCTGTTGCCGTGCTGCGGCATGATGAACTGAACCTGCTCGGATCTGGAGTACGCGACGGATTTTGCCCTCTCGGCCATAAAAACGCTCCCTCCTCTTGTGTATAGATGTCTGTCAGGCTACGCCACGCAACCCCGGAGGCGCGGGATTGCCGAGGCGCCGCCCCGCCGTCGCGCGCGGCCTGTGCTTCAACACCGCCAGGCCGCGCGCAGAGGGGGCGCAAAAAACGGGAAAACTTACGCTGGAAGCTTTTTATCCTTCACAGCGCCCAGGCCAGGCCGGTATTCCGGGTGCGACTGCGTCCACGTCTTGATCGGCAGGCCCCATACCTTTATGAACCCGACAGCCGACGAGTGGTCGAAAGCGTCGCCGTCCGAGTAAGTGGCGAGGTCGTAACGGTAGATCGCGTTCGGTGACTTCATGCCCTCGACAACGGCCTGGCCCTTATAGAGGCGGACACGCACGCTCCCGCTCACTACCTCCTGCGTCTTGTCCATGAACGCCTGTATCGCGTCCATGAGCGGGGAGAACCAGTAGCCTTCGTAAAGCAGCTCCGAGAATTTCTCCTCAAGGCCGCTCTTCGCCCTCATGACGTCCTTGCTCAGCGTTATCGTCTCCAGCGCTTTGTGGGCCGTGATGAGCGTCACTGCGCCAGGGCATTCGTACACCTCGCGGCTCTTGAAGCCCACGAGCCTGTTCTCGACCATGTCCACGCGCCCGACGCCGTGAGCGCCGGCCTTCTTGTTGAGGACCTCTATCAGATCGACGCACCCGTGCTTTTTGCCATCCACCGCGACCGGGATGCCCTTCTCGAACGCGATCTCTATTATCTCCGGCTTGTCAGGCGCGTCGACGGGATCGACCGTGAGGCCGTATGCGCCGTCGGGCGGCGTGTTCCACGGATCCTCTAGCACGCCGCACTCGCAGGATCTGCCCCAGATGTTGTCGTCGAGGCTGTAGGGGCTCTTCCTGGTCGTAGGCACCGGGACGTCGTGCTTCTCAGCGTACTCCATCTCCTCCTCCCGCGTCATGTGCCAGTCGCGGACGGGCGCCAGCACCTCTATCCCCGGGTCGAGGGCGTTAGCGCACACCTCGATGCGCACCTGATCCTGCCCCTTGCCCGTACAGCCGTGGGCGATCGCCACCGCGCCCTCGAGATGCGCTATGTGGATGAGCGCCTGCGCAATGATAGGCCTGGAATAAGCGGAGTTCAAAGGGTAAATTCCCTCATAAAGCGCGTTGGCCTTCAGGCCGGGCCATATGAACTTCTCGATCATCTCCTGGCGCAGGTCGAGCATGTGTGCTGTGACCGCGCCGGTCAAGACGGCCTTCTCGTTGATCTCGTCCATGTTGTCGGCCTGCTGCCCCACGTCCGCCGTCATAGTCACGACCTCGTATCCCTGTTCCTTGAGCCACGGTATGGCTACCGACGTATCGAGGCCTCCGCTGTAGGCTAGGACTACCTTCCCCTTGTTTCCAGCACTTCCTGACATTACAATCCCTCCAGTTTTTTGATTAACGCCTGAGAATAAATCAGCCTTCATAAATCCGTTTGCCGCCAATACAAAAAAACCCGCCCCCCTTCCAGGCCGTCAAACCTGAAAGAGGGACGAGTTTATCTGTCGTAAACCCGCGGTGCCACCCTCATTGGCGCAGCGACGAACGCCGCGCCCTCTTATTAAAAGGTTCTGTGTCGGGAACCAGCCGGACGCCTACTTGGCCCGGTTTCGCGCCGGATCCTTTCTTCGGTGTCTGCTCAGGGGTGCGGGCTCAAGAGGGCTGATTTGTCCTTTATGTGCCTAAAGGGCTAAGATTCAAACCCTCGCGGCTCTAAACTCCCTGTAACGGCCAAAAACCGTCCAGGCGGATCAATCAGCGCTTCCTCTCAATCAATGCTTCCGAACCCGCGAGAAACGCTCTCAGCCAATGCGTCCCCTCTCTGTCGCCGGCATACGGCAGCGCCATGTCCCCTTCAACGCAACTGACAAAACATCGCGTCTCGCGTCAAAGTATGACGAAAATCGTCGTCGTTTCATCCGAAGGGACATCACGCACCTCCCGCTCACACAAGATAACTCCGCCTCGGCAGTGAACATGATATCATCCAATTGTTCATTGTCAATAGCTCAAGGAAAGCCCAAACCTTCACGGAGCTATTGCGCGCAGAGGCGGCGCCTTTGTCAGGCCGGCCGGCGCTCGCCTGGAGGCGCGGCAATTCGAGACGCCGATTTAACTGTTTACAATTTTCTGGCGCGGTGGTAGAATCCATTGGCTGAATAAAAGGGGGCCTTTCGGTTTGTCTTGCGCGAACGCTCCCTGTAAGATAAAAAAGTTCCGCATTTGAAAAGGAGTGTCAGCATGGCAACTAGAAGAGAGCCCAGGTTTAAGCTCTGCCGCCGTCTGGGAGTGAACGTCTACAATCACCCTAAAGCACTGAAGAGGGTCAGCGCTCAGGCTCAGAAGGGCGGACGGGCTGGAAAGAAATCCTCGGAATACGGTCTTCAGCTTATGGAGAAGCAAAAGATCAAGGCATATTACGGCGTCCTGGAGCGTCAGTTCGTCCGTTACTATGAGCGCGGCCAGAAGAGTCCGGAGGCGACCGGCGTGGCCATGCTCAAGGGCCTTGAGTGCCGCCTGGACAATTTAGTCTACCGCATCGGCTTCGGGCGTTCTATACGCCAGTCGCGCCAGATAGTCAACCACGGCCACATCCTGGTCAACGGGCGCAAGGTCGATATCCCGTCCTACGGCTGCAAGCCGGGCGACGTGATCTCGCTCCGGGAGAAATCACGCGACAACGAGATGATCAGGACGAATTTCCAGGATCTGAAGGGATTCGCCGTGAACTACATCGAGAGGAACATGGAGCAGTTCAGCGGCACGCTGACGAGGGAACCGATGCGCGACGAGATACCGATCGACGCGAACGAGATCCTGGTCGTCGAGCTGTTCTCGAAATAATCCCTTGTGACGAATGCGATCTCACAGGCGGGGCCGTCGCTGGCCCCGCTTTTTTTATTCAGTCAAACTACGCAATGTTGTGGTAAAATTGCCAGTGTGACGCACTGATCTGTGAGAACGCTGGTTAAACGGCCGAAACAACATCTAAGCGTTTGGCGGCGCTGATTTCGCCAGGGTCGGAATTTTTGCCGCCAGGCCGCCAGGAGTAAATCAGCCTTCTTTTAAAAAAACCAGGAGGGCAAATCATTGAAGAGGGAAACGGGAGGCAGGGCCTTCGGACAAACGGAGGAAAACGTCCTGTGGGGCAAGGTATCGGAGGGCGACGATGAATCAAGGGAGCGGATCATCCTGGCATACAGGCCGATGGTGTTCTGGCTCGCGAAGAAGTTCCGCGTCCCTTACAACACGTACCCAGACCTCATCCAGGAGGGCATGATCGGCCTCATCTCGGCTGTGGACAACTTCGAGGCGGCGCGAAACAACCGTTTCACGACATACGCCTACTACAAGGTCCGCGGGCGGATGGCAAACTTCCTCCAGCGCTCGGAGGCCCGCGCTCCATTGCCGGTCGAGGACGAGTACCTGGAAAGCCAGGATTCCTTCGAGGCTGACATAGACAGGATCGAGTGGTCGCTGGCGATAAGGGAGGGCCTCGAGAGCCTGCCGCGCAAGGAAATGGAGGTCGTCCGGTCGCTCCTCGTGGAGGGGCGGAAAGCCTCGGACGTGGCGAACGAGCATGGCGTAGGCGTGAGCCATGTTTACAGGCTCCAGCGCAAGGCGCTTTCCCGCCTCAGAGGCTGGTTTTCAAAAGGAGACGCCACATCAGGCGCATAAAAGGTGAGAATGATAGCGCGCGTGTCGATATCGGCGCGACATTAGGCCGGAGGTCGGACATGATGAGTGACTCGGACAAAAAAACGGTTAACGACGCCTTCGGGAAGAGGCTCAGGAGGATCGAGCGCTGGCTCGCGCGTTGCGTCGAGGCGTGCAGGTGCGGCGAGTGGGGTTCCGCGATGATGGAAATCGAGTGCATGGAGGCCGAGACGAGGGAGTTTCGCGAGCAGTTGTGGGAAACGGCCGCGGGCGAGGCAGCCGGAAAGCGCCCCAGGCCGCTCGGGAAGACGGTATTCGCTTACGCCAGGGTGATCGCGCTTTCCGCCCTGTTCGTACTCGTAACGGGGCTTCCGCTCTCCATAGACCAGGACAGGCCCTTTTACGGTTTTCAGGCTGAATCGCTGGAGCTCTTAACCAGCACCGAGGGGAACATCTTAGCAGCGCTGCGCGAAAACTTGAGCAGCCGCAACACGGGAACTGTCGTGCTGTCTATCGAGCTGCCCCCGCCAGACACTGCCCCGGAAGCGCCGCGCCCCGGCGAGGCTTCAGCCCGGACTGTGCCGCAGCGGAGGCGGGCAGCGGTCGTAAAAGTGCTTGAAGAGGAACCGCAAATGACACAAGCGGACCAGGAAGAGAAAAAGGACACTCCGGCAAAGGCAGAGGACGGCCCGTCCATCGAGGAAGTCCTGTCACTGATACAGGTCGGCCAGAGAGCCCTCAGAGTCTCGGAGCCAGCGGTCAGGATAGTCCCTGTTCCGAACGATCAAAAAGCGCCACAGTAGATTTCGCAGGGAGATGATTCGTGTTGGACTTTAAAAAACGCATATTTTCCGATGGAAGCGCTCCTGTCCGTTGGATTTTTATCAGCCTTTTAGTTATCCTTCTGACGCTGCCTGGCATTCACCCGGCCTCAGCAGCGGATCCGCAGATCGGCGGCGTGCCTGTGACCATCGGCGAGCCGGATCAGAGCAGGGGACCCGCACCGGAGATGGACTTATCGGACATCCAAAGCGGCGAAGGGGCGGAACCCCTCCAGGACACGCTCCCGTCAGAGGGGCGGGCCATGGAAAGACGCCCGGAGCTCCAGGCCCAGACGATACTCTCCATCCGCGTGGAGGGCAACTCCGAGGTCGTGAGCGAGCACATACTCTCAGTAGTGTCCTCCCAGGCCGGCTCTCCGATGGATCAGAACAAGCTGTCGAGGGACGCGGACGCGATATACGAGCAGGGTTTTTTCTCGAACGTCGACTTCCGGATCGAGGACGAGGCGGACGGCGCCAACATAGTCTTCATCGTGACGGAAAACCCCATAATAGAGGACATCGCCTTCTACGGGAACACTATTTACAAGACGGAGCGAATCCGCGAGATATTCTTCACGAAACCAGGGATGATCTTCAACAGGGTGTTCTTCCGGAACGACCTCCAGAGGCTCAAGGACAAGTACCAGCAGGACGGGTACGTAATGGCGAGGGTGAGCGACGTCAAGATCGAGGGCAACGTCGTGAACGTGTACGTCACGGAGCCCAAGATAGGCGAGCTGATAATCCAGGGCAACAAGAGAACCAAGACCTACGTGATAGAGCGCCAGATAGCAATAAAGCCAGGAGATCTATTCAACGCGACCCGTCTCCGCTACACGCTGGGCAAGCTGCAGGGGCTGGGATACTTCGAGGACGTTAGCGTGGGCTTCGAGCAGGGAGAGACGCCAGAAATCATAAACCTGGTGCTAACCCTGGCGGAGGCCAAGACCGCCAGGATAGGCGTGTCGGTCGGTTACGGCACACAGAGCGGGTTCAGCGGAGGGCTGTCGTACAGCGACAACAATTGGCGCGGCAGGGGCGAGAGCCTCGGGATCGGCTTTGAGCTCGGCGAGCGCGAACAGTACTGGCTCACCCTAGAGCAGCCGTTCATGGACCCCAAGGTATTCGCGTGGCGCCTTGGCGCTTATAAGCGCGCCTGGGAAGACCTCTCATACTATCAGGACGACAAGTTTCAGTTCGGGTACGACGAAAACCGAAAGGGTGCCTATGCCGGCGCGGGGCGCAAGTTCTCCGAACGCTCCAAACTGAGCTGGTTCCTGACTGCCGAGTGGCAGGACGTCGACATCTCCCCTCACTCGAACGCGCAACCCACCGAACGGCAGCTGGAGGAGATGCAGAGCGGGGAGAACTTCATGATATCCGGGATCCTGAAGCGCGACAACATGGATATTTACGCTCCGTACCCCAAGGGGGACAGCGAGACGATCCACGTCGAAAAGGGCATAGAGTCCCTGGGCGGCCAGTGGTCGTACTGGAAATACTGGCTGGACGCGCGGTACTACACCCAGCTCGGCATCCTCACCGAGCTGTTCGAGAGGAGCTTCAAGGCCGGCGACATCCCGCCGATACTGGCCGCACGCCTCATGATCGGGGACGCCGACGGTTACCTCCCGTGGGCGGTGGACTACACGCTCGGCGGCGACAATACCCTGCGCGGCTACGAGGACAAGCGTTTCAGGGGCGACCAGATGTTCCTCTTCAACGGCGAGCTGCGTCTGCCAGTGCACAATAGCGTGTCGCTGGTTCTGTTTTACGACATAGGCAAGGTCTGGGACAGCCGCAACGGCGAAGACTTCGACTTCGGGGACATGGCGTCAGGGTACGGACTGGGCGTCAGGGTACGCACTCCTATGGGCAACCTGAGGCTCGATTTTGCCCAGGGGGGAGACGAATCGAGGGTTCACTTCGGGTTTGGCGAAATGTTCTAGGCAAAGACCGGTCCATGACGGGAGACAGGCGGCGCTGGCGCAGTTTGGGCAGCGTTTTCGTAAAGCCATGCGCGTATGGCGTTTTTTATTCGGAGTTGCGCTCGAAGTCGCGGCGACTCTGTTTTTTTTGTCCGTTGCGGGACGGCCCTCCGAGGCTGCCGTGCGGGCTCTGGGGATGAACCGCTGGCTGGCTTCCGCCGCTGAACGGAGTTTGAGCGCCGTCCTGGAGCATATCCCGAAAAACGAGACGGCCGAGGCCAAGGTGCAGCTCGTCACCGTCGTCGCGAACCGCCTCTTGGCCGGTTACACGGTGGAAGGCGTCCGCTTCGAGGCAAACGGTGACGTGTCTGTCAGCCTCAAGGCGTCGTCATACGGACCCGACTGGGACGTGGCGGTCGTCCGCCCAAACCTCAGCCCGCCCGTCGACGCCTGGTTCGACTCGGACACGGACGGCATCGCCTCCGAGCTGCGCCCCTTAATGACCGGCGTTCCCATCGAGGCGCTGTCATGGGGGGACGCCGACCTCAAAGGTGTCGTCGAGGGCCTTTGCGCGGAGAGGCTGCCTGGCTGGAGGGTCTCCCTCATGGTCAGGGGGACTCTGACCGGGGCGGTCCTCGAAATCTCCTTCGTCCCGGAACAGCCGCTGACGCTCGCCGTGACGTCCGCTATCAGTTCGACCTCCATACCTGTCATGCTGCACTCCAGCCTCCGCGACGAACTCGTCGCGGGCTTCGCGCCGGTAATCGGCATCCCAGTCGCGTGGCTTGAGCTGCACCGGGAGGATTTCGAGGAGATGGGCAGGGCAGTGCTGGGCCAGAAGGCGCTCGTCGACCAGGCCAAGGCGTCTGCGGAGATGACTATCCGGACGGGCCCGGTAACGGACATACAGATAGACCTGGAGAGCCGCCGCTACGCCGCATGGGTGTGGATGGCGGTCTACGCCGGCGCGGACGGCAAATACCCTGAGGTAGGGCTGCACTTTGGCAGGCGCGCTCAGATATTCCCGCGCTGGGACATGGAACTCTACACGGAACTCATCACGCCGCTCGACGATTTCAGCCTGGAGGCCAGGCTCGGCATGAGATGGTCGCCGTGGCGCAACGTCTGGCTCGGCGGCGAGTGGAGCGGCGACGGCGACACGTGGTGGGTACGCGCTTCGTTCGACTCCAGGCAGAGAAGCCCATACGGATGGGTGCGGTACAGCGATGGCGGCGACGCCAACGCGGCGGTGGGCTACAGGATAAATGACTTCATATCGGTAGAGGTGCATTACGACTCAAGGGACAGCGCCCCCTGGAACGTGCGCGCCCTAGTAAATTTGTGATGTTGGCCAGATTTCAATCAGACGCCCGTTGCGCGCCTGCCAGGAGGTTTGTTCGATGAAAGTCATTTCGCTGTCCGAGGTCGCCAGGATAACGGGGGGCATCGCCGTAGGGGACGCCGGGCGCACCGTGAGCGGCATCTGCTCGCCTGACGAACCGTCGGACGACAAGCTGTGCGTCATATGGGACAGCGCCGCCTTGGCGAAGATCCCAGTCTCCACACCCGTACTCGCCATAAAGGGCGCTGTCTCGGACCGCGACGGCGTACTGCACGATTACCCGCGCGCAGCCCTGGCCGAGATCCTCCCCTGCTTCGACAGGCGGCGCTGCCCTGCTCCCGGCATACACCCGGCCGCCGTCATAGGGGACGGGTGCAAAATCGGCCAGGATGTCAGCATAGGCCCCTGCTGCGTCGTCTCGGACGGCACCCGGATAGGCGACAGGGCTGTGCTGCAGGCTAACGTCTATGTAGGCAGCGACGCTGTCATCGGCCCGGACAGCAGGCTGGAGGCCGGCGTGACCGTTCACGATTTCGTCCTGGTCGGGCGAGGCGTCATCCTGCACTCCGGGGCCGTAGTGGGCTGCGATGGCTTTGGCCACGTCAGGATGCCGGGCGGCCGGTGGAAAAAAATCCCGCAGATCGGAACTGTTATAATAGAGGATGACGTGGAAATCGGTGCCAACAGCACCATCGACCGCGCTACGTTCGGGGCGACCACGATACGGCGTGGCACGAAGCTCGGCAGCCTCCTTCACATAGCCCATAACTGCGACATAGGGGCTGACTCGGTGATCGCCGGCTGCACGGCCATCGGCGGGAGCGTGAAGATAGGGCGCGGGGCGACGGTGGCGGGAATGGTCGGCGTCTCGGATCACGTCACGGTCGGCGAAGGGGTCACTATCGCCGGGAGGGCCGGCGTGACAAAAAACGTGAAGGACGGCCTCACGGTCTCCGGCTTCCCCGCGCAGGAACACAGCGCCGAGAACAGATTGCAGGCGTCGCTCCGCCGCGTGAAGGATATCTCCGAACGGCTCAGGCGGCTCGAAAAACTCTTTTCGCAATCCGAGGGCGGAGACCTATAGCCCCGATGAGAAAGAGGCGGACAGTCGCCGCGCCCGTCACCTTCGAGGGCGTAGGGGTACACTCAGGGAGCCAGTCGTCGGTAACCGTCCTGCCGCTTTTCAGCGGCACCGGCGTCCAGTTCCGCTTCGGTGCGGAAGTATTCCCGATAACCGAGGCTCGGACACTCGGCGCGGCGAGAAGCACGTCGATCGCATTTCCCGGCGGGCAGACGCTCAGAACGGTCGAACACCTGATGGGAGCCCTGTCAGGGTTATGCATAGACGATGCCCTGATAGAGGCGCGGGCGGGATCTGAACTCCCAATCCTGGACGGCAGCGCGCTGCCCTACGTGAGCGGCTTCATCGGCGCAGGGATCGCCGAAAAGGACGAAGCGGCGGAGGGTGCCGCACTGGCATCCCCACTGTTCATAGAACAGGGAAAGGCCAGCATCGCGGCGGCGCCTAGTGACATATTGCGGGTGACATACGTGATCGACTATCCCGGCACCGCCATAGGGACTGTCTTAAAAGACGTCACGATAACGCCCGAGTCGTTCGCCAGTGACGTGGCCCCGGCCCGGACGTTCGCGTTGCTGTCGGAGGTCGAGTCGCTCAAGGAATCCGGGCTGGCCCGTGGCGGCGACCTCACGAATACGCTTGTGTTCGCAGGGGACGGCCCGTTGGACGGAACGCCGCTCAGGATGGACGGCGAGTGCGCGGCGCACAAGATACTCGATCTATTGGGCGACCTCGCGTTAGCCGGGCCCCTTCCAGCCGCGCACTATATCTGCATACGAGGCGGTCACGGACTCCACCGGAGGCTGGCCGCCCGCCTGGTGTCGCTTGCGGGGAAAAAATAAGGAGGTAGCACGATGGCAGACAGCGTCACGAACAACAGCCCTTACGTATTCGACATAAACAAGATAATGGAGTACCTCCCGCACAGATACCCGTTCCTGCTGGTGGACCGCATCCTCGAAATCGACACGGAGGGCCCTGAGAAGAGGGTAGTAGGGATAAAGAACGTCACCATAAACGAGCCGTTTTTCCAGGGGCACTTCCCCGCCGAACCAGTCATGCCAGGCGTACTGATCCTTGAGGCGATGGGGCAGGTAGGCTGCGTCATGATGGCGAACGAGCAGGAAAAGGCGGGCGTCCCCGCAGGAGAGAGAAGGATAGTGTTCCTCACCACGGTCTACGAGGCGAAATTCAGGAAACCAGTCAAGCCCGGCGACCAGCTCCGAACTGAGGCCACTCTCGTCAGGTTCAGGGGCAAGGTCGGCAAGATGAAGTTCGTATGCACGGTGGACGGCGAGGTCGCGGCTGAAGCGGTCATGGGCTTCGTGAGCGGCACCACCCTGACGGCGCAGCCAGAGCAAGGCTGACGACATGGGCCCAAGCGTAGCCATACACCCGACGGCGCTCGTCTCGCCCTCTGCGGAGCTGGGCGCCGGAGTGGAGGTAGGACCGTACTCGATTGTCGAGGGCGGCGCGCGGATCGGGGACGGGACGCGCCTCGAAGCGTTCGTCAAAATCGGTGGCGCGGTCGAGATAGGCAGGGACTGCCACATCTTCGAGAACACCGTGCTGGGCTGTCCGCCGCAAGACCATGACTTCGGCGGCGAGTCCTCGTTCGTCCGCATCGCCGACGGCGTGGTGCTCCGCGAAAACGTCACGATACACAGGGCCACCGGGGAGGGCGCGGAAACCTACGTCGGGGAGGGGACGCTGCTGATGGAGGGGTGCCACCTCGGACACAACGTCCGCATAGGCGCACACTGCACTGTGACGAACAAGGTCGGGATTTCAGGACACTCACAACTGGGCGACAACGTCGTGGTCGGCGGCCTGGCGGGCTTTCACCAGTTCGTCAGGGTAGGGTCTTACGCCATGGTGGGCGGGATGGCCAAGATAATAAAGGACGTGCCGCCCTACTCCATGGCGGACGGGGTGCCGGCGAGGGTGCGCGGGCTGAACACGATAGGTCTCCGGAGAAACGGCTTCTCGCAGGAGGAGCGGACCCGGATAAAGAATATCTACAAACTCCTCTACGACCGGCACATGAGGCGCAGCGAGGCCATCGCGCTCCTGGAAAAGGACTTCCCCGGCGACCGTTTCGCGCTGGAGATCGCGGCGTTCGCCCGCGCCACGAAAAGAGGGCTCACGAAATGGATAGAGAGCGACCCCGCGAGGCGCATGGAGACCGAATGATACGCCTCGTGGCGACAGACGTGGACGGGACGCTGACGGACGGCGGCTTATACATGGACGGGGAGGGGCACGAGATGAAACGGTTCGACGTGAAGGACGGGACCGCGATAGCGCTCCTGAGGGAAGCCTCCATCGAAACCGCCTTCATCAGCGGACGCGCCTCTAAACCGACGGAGCGGCGGGCGAGGGATCTCGGGGTGGCCCGCGTCGTAAACGGCACCGCCGACAAGCTCGCAGACCTCAAGGCTATGGCGGCGGAGCTGGGGCTGGACGCGTCAGAGGTCGCATTCATCGGAGACGACGTGCAGGACGTGGAGTGCATGAAGTGGGCGGGGCTGGGCATCACCGTCAGGGACGCGTCAGGCGAGGCGATGGCGGCGGCGGACTGGGTCAGTTCGTGTGACGGCGGTCACGGCGCGTTGCGCGACGCCGCCTTGCATGTCATTCGGCTGAACCGGGGATCTGACTGACGGATGCAAAGGCCCCGCGTCGCCGCCCGTCTGCCCATACTAGATCGCTTCGTGCTGGGGCAGATGCTGGCGCCGTTTCTGTTCGGCATAATGTCATTTACCGTGATACTCGTCGCCGGCGACCTGCTTTTCAGGCTCGCTAAGCTCGTCATACAGAACGGCGTGTCGCTGGGGACGGTCCTCCGGCTTTTTCTGTACTCCCTGCCCAGGGTGATAGTGCTGACGATCCCGATGAGCTGCCTTCTGGCCTCGCTCCTGGGCTTCGGGAGCATGTCGTCGAACTCTGAGCTGGTGGCGCTGAAATCGGCGGGGATATCGTTCGGGCGCATCATCAGGCCGCTCGCCGTTGCCGGCGTCTTCATATCGGTCATAGCATTCGCCATGAACGAGACGATAGTGCCGGCGAGCGAGCGCATCGCGGCGAACGTGCTGCGCTACGAGGCGTTGCACAGGATCCCGCCCGTCTTCAGGGAACACGTTTTCATAAGGGAGGCGTCCGGGGGGATATTGCGGCGGGTTCTCTACATCGGGACCGTAAAACCCAGGACCGGCGATATGACGGACATACTGGTGCAGGAGTTCGAGGACGGGAAGATAAGCAGGCTCATCACGGCGCCTAGAGGCAACTGGAAGGACGGGGCGTGGTGGATGTACGACGGGCAGGTGTTCGACGTGGGCACGGCAGGCGTGGTCTCGCCGCTCTTCAGTTTTGAAAGGCAGAGCCTCAGCCTCTCCATGACGCCTTCGGAACTGGATTCCAGCAGGGCGGATCCGTCTGAAATGGGCATAGGCGAACTCTATGCCACGGTACGGAGCGCGGAGCTGCAGGGAGACGATACGAACGAGCTGCGGATGATGCTGCACCTCCGGATCGCAGTGCCGTGGGCAAGCGTGGTCCTGGTACTGGTCGGCGCGGCAGTCGGGAGCAGGCCCCAGCGCTCCAGTTCGAGCATCGGGCTAGGGTTGTCCGTGATGATAGTCTTCGCTTACTACGTGGTCATGTCGATATTCAAGGCGCTCGGCGACGCCGGTTTCATCCCGGTCATAATAGCCGCGTGGACGCCAAACGCGTCTTTCCTGGCCGTAGGTTCGGTGCTAACCAGGCGCGCCAACATGCTGGGATAAAACTCGGGTCAGTTACCTGAGACAACTCAGTAGTCATGTAAATGATAATATGACTATAAAGTTGCCCCAAGTAAGAGACTCTGGGTTGGCGAACGAGTGAAGCGAATCGGTGCCGGGCAAGGATGCCCGGCGAGCGAATCAGCTCAGGACAGAGATGTATGAGCGATCCGATTCGCGTAACGAGCCGCTAACCCAGAATCTCTGGCGCTTGCATGACGCAGCTTGATAGTCATAAATGATAAATTGGAGGGCCGTTAGATGACCGTTGCTTTGATTGCGGGAGAGGGCTCGCTGCCCGAACTGATAGCCAGCCGCCTGGCCGGCGGCGGCGAGAAACCGTTAGTTTACGCTATGAGGGAGGGCCTTGACGCCTTCGCCGCGAGCGCGCTGGACGTCGTCCCCGTGACGGGGGCTAAGATAGGGGACGCGCTGCGAGACATGGTGCAGCGGGGTGTAAAAAAGGCCATATTGGCCGGGTATGTTCCCAAAAACCTCATGTACCGCCCGGAAGCGATGGACGAAACAGCGGCCATGTTCTTGGCCCGGCTCGCCCTGAGGGATGACCACTCGCTGCTGGGCGCCATCGTCGCCCTCCTGGAAAAACAGGGGATAGAGGTGACAGGCTACCGGAACCTGCTCGGCGACCTGCTGGCCCAAGGCGGCCTCATAGCGGGGAGGCCCCCTTCCGAGGCCGAGGAGGCCGACGCGGCATACGGGGTGGGGATAGCGAGCAAGGTACTGCCGCTGTCCTTCGGCCAGAGCGTGATCGTGAGCGGCAGGGCGGTCGTCGCGGTAGAGGCCATGGAGGGTACGGACGCGGCCATTGCGCGCGCTGGCGCGCTCTGTCGCGGGGGCGTGGTGGTGAAGATGATAAAGCCTGGGCAGGACGAGCGTTACGACCTGCCTGTGGTCGGCCTGGGGACGCTGCGTAGCATGGCCCTGGCAAAGCTGACCTGCCTCGCCGTCCACACCGGATGGGTCATCACGCTCTGCCCGGACGAGTTCCGCCAGGCGGCACAGGACAGCGGCATCTCGGTGATCGGTGTCGATTATTGACCCTGAGCTCTGACAGCACGGTCCTTGTGAGCGCGGGCGAGGTCTCCGGCGACCACTACATAGCGCGCCTCTGCACGATACTCCGGTCGCTTCGATACGGCGGGCGCATCTGCGGCCTCTGCGGCCAGGAGAGCGCCGCATCCGGGGCGGAGGCCCTCTGGAGAAACGAGCGTCTGCATCTCCTAGGCATTGCGGAGGTCATAGGCTCGATTGCCGACATACTCAAACTCTTGGGCGAGATGAAGCGGTTTGTGCTAAACGAGGCGCCGCGCGCTCTGATATTCGTGGACAGCCCTGATTTCCACCTGCCTCTGATCAGACGTCTGCGACGCGGCGGATACGGCGGGAAAATTTTTTACGTATCGCCGCCGTCCGTCTGGGCGTGGCGTAGCTATAGGGCGCGTGATCTCTCGATGTACGTGGACGAGTGCCTGCCTCTCTTTAAATTCGAACACGAGTACCTGAAAAAAACGGGCGTGACGAGCTTCTGGACGGGGCATCCCCTCGTCGGCGAGTTCGCTGGTTTAAAAATCGATGTGAAAGCCGCAGCCGCCAGAATAACAAAAGGCGCAAGCGACATCGACCGTGACAGGGTGGTGGCGCTCCTCCCAGGCAGCAGGATGGCGGAGATAGAGCAGCTTTACCCTGTCCTGGCCGCCGTCGCTGAGAAACTGGATTCGCGCGGGTTCACGCCTGTTTTCTCGCTCGCGCCCGGGCTCTCCGAAAGGGCCAGGGGGTTTTTGCTAGGGAAGCTCCGCGATTCGGGGCAGCATTATTACGACGGCCCCGGCAGGGAGCTGATGGCCCTGTCGAAAGCCGTGGCTGGCTCAAGCGGGACGGCCACTGCGGAGGCGCTGTTGCTCAAACGATACATGGTCGTCATATATAAGATGAAACCCCTGTCGGCCTTTATCGGGAAGCTCCTGCTGAGTCACCTCTTCTTCGCCCTCCCAAACCTGCTCGCCGGGGAGATGTTTTTCCCTGAACTCATCCAGGAGCGGGCAACCCCGGAAGCGGTCGCGGGCGAGCTGTTCACCTGGCTCGGCACGGACCGCGCAGGGAGGGCGGCCAAGGAATCCCGGATGGGCGAGCTTGCGCGTTCTATGGGAACTCCCGACGCCTACGACTTCTGGGCCCGCAGGATACTGGAGGCGCTGTAGGTGAAGCTGAAGCCGAGCGACTTCAAGCCGTATCTCAGGGTTCTCGAATACTGCCGCCATTACGGCGGGAGGATCATGGGCGCGCTCTGCTGCATGACCCTCTCGGCGGCCTTCGGGGTGGTACCGCCGTGGCTCGTCAGGAACATGATCGACGACGTCTTAAACGACGGGAACGGGGCGGCGCTCGACCTCATCGCCGTCGGGATGGTCGTGCTGTACCTGCTCAAGGCACTCTTTGCGTATGGCTACATGTACCTCACCGCCTGGGTCGGGCAGAAGGCCATAATGGCAATACGCCTCGAACTGTACGACAAGACGCAGAGGCTCTCGCTGCGCGTGCTTTACCGTCGGAGGACAGGGGAATTCCTGTCGCGCATAACGAACGACGTCGCGACGCTCCAGAACGTCGTTTCGACTGTAGCCGTGGATCTCGCCGTACAGAGCCTCTATTTCATCGGCTTTTTAGGGTTTTTGTTCTACATCAACTGGAAGCTGACGCTCGTAACCTTCCTCGTGATACCGCTGGCCGCGACGGTCATAGACAGGGCGTCCGCGAGGCTGCGCGTCATCGGCGGCGACATACAGGAGCAGTTGGCCCAGCTCGCCGCTATCGCGCAGGAGGCGCTCTCGTCGATTCGCATCGTGAGGTCGTTCGCCACGGAGGACAGCGAGGCGGAACGCTTCGACGCGCAGAGCAGGAAGCATTTCAGGTCCATCATGAAGGGCACCAAGACCAGGGGAATCCTCGAGGGCTTCGTGGAGGTGACGCTCTTCGTCGCGATGGCACCGATTCTGTGGCTCGGCGGGCGGGACGTCTTGGCCGGGAACCTGACGACCGGTGAATTGGTGGCTTTTTTGATCTACCTCGGCCTTTTGGTCAACCCGGTCCGCACGATATCGCGCGCCGTGAGCTCCATACAGCAGGGCGTGGCCTCGGCCGACAGGATATTCGAAATCCTGGACGAGGAGGACGAGATCGCGCTCCCCCGCGCCCCGCTCATCCCGCACGGCCTTCGCGGCGAGGTCGCGTTCGAGGACGTCTGGTTCGCCTACGAGGGCGAAAGGTGGGTCTTGAGCGGATTCAGCCTCGCCATAAGGCCGGGCGAGAAGGTCGCGGTCGTAGGGCCGACCGGGACGGGGAAGTCCACGCTGGGAGACCTGCTCCTCCGCTTCTACGACCCGCTCAAAGGGCGGATACTCATCGACGGGACAGATCTGCGCGAACTGGATCTGAAATCATACAGACGGAGGGTCGGGGTCGTGCCGCAGGATCCGGCGCTGATGAAGGGCAGCCTGGCCTATAACATATCCTACGGTTGCGGCGCCTCGCCGGAATCCATAAAAAGGGCCGCAGCCATGGCCGACATCGACGGCTTCGTCTCCTCCCTCCCGGACGGCTACGAAACGGAGGTAGGCGAGAGGGGCGTCACGCTCTCAGGCGGGCAGAGGCAGCGCATCGCCATAGCCCGCGCAATCGTGCGCGCCCCCGTCATACTGCTGATGGACGAGGCCACGTCGTCGCTGGACGCAGTGGTGGAGTCGCAGATACAGGGCGCGATGAACGTAGCGATGGCCGGGCGCACCGCTATCGTGATCGCGCACAGGCTTTCGACCGTCCGGGACGCGGACAGGATAGTCGTCCTGGGCAGTGGGCGCATCACGGAGGAAGGGACGCACGACGCGCTCATTGCGAAGCGAGGCGCGTATTTCGAGCTCTACTCCCTGCAGAGCGGGGAACAGGACTCGCCGCGCGAGTCGTCGGCGTGAAGAGGACGCCCATGATCGACATCCTGAACAGTTATCTGCGCTACGCCAGAGGCGAGGAGAGCGGATTTTCCGTCTGGTCGCTGCTCAATGTCTTCGGCTGCTTGGCATGGCCGCTCATAAAAACCCGCAACGCGCTCTACGACAGAGGCATATGGAGCAGCATCGACCCAGAGATCCCGGTGATAAGCGTGGGCAACCTATGTCACGGCGGCACGAACAAGACCCCTATGGTTGAGATGCTTTCGCGGAAGCTCCTGGAAACCGGCCTCTCCGTCGGGATAGTGAGCCGGGGGTACAGCGGGGAGACCAAATCGCCGCTCTGGATAGGTCAGGACAGGTGGAGCTCTGACAGGGCCATAACGGGCGACGAGCCGCTGATGCTGGCGAACCGCCTGCCGGACGCCAAGGTCGTCGTCTCGCGCGACAGGTGCGAGGGCGTAAGGCTCCTCCACAAACTCGGCACCGACGTGGCCGTGGCGGACGACGCTTTCCAGCACAGGCATATGGGACGCGACATCGACATCGTCCTGATAGACGCTACATGCCCTTTCGGCAGCGGCAGGCTCTTCCCGTCGGGCATCCTGCGCGAGGGCAGGGAAGCGCTCTCCCGCGCGGACATCGTGATACTGACGAAGGTCGGACAGGCACCGCGCGAGTCCGTCGAGGCGACGACCGCCGAGCTCTCCTCGTGGATCGCCCCCGAGAACATATTCACCGCGCAGGTGGCGCTGGAATCTTGGGTCAAGCTGGAAAGCGGGGAGATGAAAGACCCCAGGCTGGAGTGGGGAGAGACGGTCCCTGCCGGGAAGTTCGTGGCGTTCTCCGCGATAGGCCGCCCCGACAGTTTTTACCGGTTTCTCTCGTCGCTCGGGATAGAAATACTCGCGAGCAGATCCTACCGCGACCACCACAGGTTTTCGTGGAAGGACATAGACGGCCTCGAAAGACTAGCCTCCAACCTCGGCGCTACCGCTTTCATCTGCACGGAGAAGGACATCCGCAACATGCCCGACAGCCCGTCGATGACGCTGCCGCTCTATATACCCCGCATCACCGTCTCCATCGACAGCGAGAAATCATTCTGGGCGCGCCTGACGGAGCTGCTCCGCCCGAACATAGTAGTGGCCTCAAACGGGTACGGCGAGGACTCCATCGGCGCGCTTCTGGCCTCTTCCCTGCGGAGGCGTTTTCCTGCGGCGGACGTGCGCGCGTTCACGCTGGTAGGCAAGGGCGAGGAGTACGCCCGCAGGGGAATAGAGGTCATCTCACCCCCGTCCGAGCTGCCAAGCGGCGGGATCGTGAAATACTCCCTGAAAGCCCTGCTCCGGGATTTCAGGCATGGCCTGCGCGACGACATAAAGAAGCAGATAGGCGCGTGGCGCGGGAACAGGAAGCGATTCCGAACGCCGCTCTGCGTCGGGGACGTATACCTGCTCGCTCACACGCTGTGGGGACAGGGCCTCTGCCCCGCGCTCATAGCCACGGCCAAGAGCGTACACCTGAACGGGTATTGGGGCATAGAGCGTTTCCTGCTCCGCCACAGGGCGCGGCGTGTATGGACGAGGGACTCCGACACGCAGAGTGAGCTGGCGCGCGGTCACGTCGACGCCATTTTCGCCGGCAACCCGATAATGGACCTGGCCCTGGACGCGCAGGGCGGGGACGACCCGTGGGAATCCATGCCGGAACCCAGGGTCATGATCCTCCCCGGAAGCAGGCCCAGGGCATATTCCGACATCGCCCTCCTAATGGACGCAGTGAGCCTGATAGAGGCCGAGATCCCATGCTCGTATCTCATGGTGCTGGCGCCGACGATAGACAGGGAGCGCATTATCAAGGAGACGAACCGCGAAAGTGACGAAAACGGCAGGATAAGGGCGGGAGACGCCAGGGTGAAACTATCCTCCGTCCCCGTAGCCCAGGCCGCATACAGGGCAGACCTCCTGCTCGGGCTGGGCGGCACGGCAAACCAGGTCGCGGCGGGGATGGGCGTCCCGGTGATATCGATAATCGAACGTGGTAAACTTGTCCAGAAGAAGCACCTCCAGGGCGCGGAGATACTGACGCCCCCGACGCCTGAGGCGCTCGCGCTGGCCGCCGTGAGTCTGCTCCGCGATCCCGTGAGGCGCAACGAAATGGCCAAGGAGGGGATCAGCCTGCTGGGGGGGCCCGGCGCGCTCAAATCCGTCTGCGGCTATGCCGCCAATGAGCTTGGCTGGGACGCCAGATGCAGGCTGTACGAGAGGCTGCGCGCGATATGGATGCCCGAATCAGCCCGGACGCAGGAGGCAGACGAAGAAAAGATCGAAAGCGAGAACTCCCTGGAGGTGAGGAAGCGTTGGGAAATATCGACGAAAATCCGCAGAGGGCTTGCGCGGATCCTGAAAACGAAGGAAAGAGCAAACTCCTGATAGCGGCAGGCCCCTGCATGTTGGAATCGCAGGAGCTGGGCGCGCGCGTGGCGGCAAAGCTCAAGGAGGAGTGCGAGTCTCGCGGCTTCGACTATATATTCAAGGCATCCTTCGACAAAGCCAACCGCACGTCCATACACAGCGAGAGGGGCCCAGGACTGGAAAGAGGGCTCGAATGGCTCGCCAGTATCCGCGAGGGCGTCGGAGTGCGCGTCACGACCGACATCCACGAGCCGTGCCAGGCCGAACCGTGCGCCCGAGTGGTCGATATGCTCCAGATACCCGCTTTCCTGTGCAGACAGACGGACCTTCTCGTAGCAGCCGCGAAAACCGGGAAACCGCTCAACATAAAGAAGGCGCAATTCCTGGCCCCGGAGGACATGGCGAGCGTCGTAGAAAAGTGCAGGGAGGCCGGCGCCTCTGACGTGACGCTGTGCGAGCGCGGGACGGCTTTCGGCTATCACCGTCTCGTAGTGGACTTCAGATCACTCCTCGTGATGCGCGGCCTCGGCTGCCGCGTCATGTTCGACGCCACGCACAGCATCCAGCAGCCAGGCGGCCTGGGTTCCGCATCGGGCGGGGACAGGCGATTTGTCCTGCCGCTCGCGCGCGCCGCTCTCGCGATCGGCGTGGACGCGTTATTCATGGAGGTTCACCCCGATCCCGAAAACGCGAAGAGCGACGGGCCCAACATGGTCCCCTTGGGCAAAATCGGGTGGCTCCTCGATCAGATCCGCGAGGCCGACTCGCTGTCGAGGGACAGGCTAGGCTTTGCCTCGCTCGACTGGTAAAAAGAACATAATTCTACCGAGGTGAAAGAGATGGACGATGAGGGGATAAACCCGGCAGAAAGCGGCGCAAGGGCCATTCCGGACGAAGAGCTCGTCCGCGTCGGCAGGGATGTCCTCTTGGAGGAGGCGCGGGCCGTGGGGCTTTTCGCGGAGAGAGTGGGCCGCGAGTTCGCCACGTCCGCGAGGCGTCTTGCGTCGTGCAAGGGGCGCGTCGTAGTTACAGGGCTCGGCAAATCCGGCCTCATAGGGCGTAAAATCGCGGCGACGTTCGCTTCACTGGGCCTGCCGGCGTTTTTTCTGCACGCCACCGAGGGCGCTCACGGAGACCTCGGGATGGTACGCCCGGACGACGTCGGCATATTCATCAGCAACAGCGGCGAGACGGCGGAGCTGCTGGCCCTGCTGCCGTATTTCCGGCGCATCGGCGCTCTCGTGATCGCTATGACCGGGAATGCCTTGTCCACGCTCGCCAAAAACTCCGATATCGTCCTGGACGTAGGCGTGGAGAGGGAGGCCGACCCCCTAGGGCTGGCGCCGACGAGCAGTACGACTGTTCAGGTGGCAGCCGGAGACGCGCTCGCGGGCGCGTTCACGAAATTGCGCGGCCTCGGGCCAGACGACTTCGCCCTCTTCCACCCGGGCGGGGCGCTGGGGCGCAGCCTCCTCTTGACAGTGGGGGACATAATGGGGCGGGGGGAACGCTTGCCAGTCACAAAGCTGGACTCGACCGTGAAGGACGCGCTGTTCGAAATAACGAGCAAGGGATACGGCGCGACGGCCGTAGTGGACAGCCTCGGGGAGCTATGCGGCATTTTCACGGACGGCGACCTACGCAGGCTCATGGAAAAGCGCGGGACCTCGGCGCTGGATCTCCTGATCGGCGAGACAATGACCAGAAACCCGCGCACTATCTCGCCAAAGAGGCTCGCGAGCGAGGCCGTCCGCGTCATGGAAAGGTGCAAGATATCCGTACTCATAGCCGTAGACGACAACAAGCCGATCGGCATCATACACCTGCACGAACTCTTAAAGGCCGGGGTGTCGTAGATGGGCTTCGCCATGAAGGCCTATGCAGCGGCGGCCTCCGCCGCCTACCCGTTCATCGAGGGCTGGCTGCGCAGGCGTCACGCCGAGGGATTCGACGAGAGGCAGGGCATATACCCCGCATCGAAACTCGAAAAGCTGAAACAGGGCAGAACGCTCTGGCTGCACGCCGTCTCCGTTGGCGAAGTCCAGGCCGCAAAACCAGTAGCCGACAGGACAGCCGCTTCCGGCTGGGGCGGGACAACCCTGCTCTCGACGGTCACGGAAACGGGCGCCAGGAACGCCGATATGCTCATGGGCGATAAAATAGCGGCGCGCGTTTTCGCACCGTGGGACATTCCGAAAATAACGAGGCGCGCAGTCGACGCGATCGCGCCGACCGTCTACGCCACCGTCGAGACGGAGGTCTGGCCGAACATCCTGTACGAGATGAAGCGGAGGGGCATACCGGCGCTCTTGATCAACGGCAGAATTTCGGACAGGAGCCTCGCGCGGGCGAAAATGGCAATGCCCTTGCTGAAAGAGGCATACGGCCTGTTTGACGCGCTGATGGCACGAAGCGAGGAGGACGCGGGACGTCTTCTGCGCATGGGCGTGGAGAGATCGAGGATAACCGTCACCGGCGACACGAAGGTAGACGCGATCATTGACAGGAGGGAAAACGCCGCGCCCAAAATCCCTGCACTGCGTGAAAAAATCCTGCCCGG
>JAISFV010000070.1 GCA_031263445.1 Synergistaceae bacterium
AGCCGCAGCGCGACTTTAAGTTAGAGAAACCAAACTAACAGAATACTACTTTCTCCGTGATATTTTGTCAAGCCCCGCGCTTACCTTGGCGGCCACGCAGGTGAATCGCGGAAAATCAGCGCGCTTCGGGCGCTTTATGATAGAATAGCAAGAAAATATGGCTATAGTCAGGTCACTAAACGGTGAAGATTTAAACAGACGCGGTGCCTGTGTTCTAATTAAATACGATGCCGCCGCGGCATTTAATCGGCGATTCTTTTACGGAGTTTTTCTTTCGGAATGACGCAAGGGGTCTGGCTTATGAGCGTGAAAGATAAATTGAAGCAGCGGGCTTCGAAGATCGAAACCGAGACAGCGGCTCTCTGTCTGGCCCTCAGGCGGAAGGACACCCCCATATTGGCGAAGGTCGTCATCGGCGTGGCTGTCTGCTACGCGCTGTCGCCGATAGACCTGATCCCCGACTTCGTCCCGGTTGTCGGCTTTCTGGACGACCTGCTTCTGATCCCGCTGCTCCTTATGGCGGCGATAAAGCTCATGCCGCCGGAGATATTGGAAGAGTGTCGGCAAAAGAGCGCCGAGGCGCGGCACGTAGGGAAGCGCAAAAGCATCGCGTGCGCGCTGCCGGTCGCCGCGATATGGCTTGCGGCGCTCGCCCTGATCGTAAAAGCGGTTCTTTAGGGCGCGGATCGATGCCTGGGTCGGATATGCGCGCCTGACAATAAATCCGCCGCTTTACGGATCTGTGGAAATACTGATTCGGAAAATTTGCTATTTTGCGACAATAAACTTAACACTTGATAAAGATCATTTTTTGTCTATAATAAGTGGCGTCTATTTGCGTAAAGCAAGTTTCCCGACTGCGGGAAAATATTTAAAACGGGGCTTCAAACAGCGGGATCATTAAAAATATTGGAGGGGTACTGATGGCTCTGAATCTACACGCTCGGAATTTTCTGACTTTGAAGGATTTTACCACGAGAGAAATTAAGTTTCTTTTAGACCTGTCTATGGATCTCAAGTCCAAAAAGAGGGCCCGCAACCAGTTCCCTCTGATGAAGGGCAGGAACGTGGCGCTGATCTTCGAGAAGGCATCCACTCGTACGCGCTGCGCCTTTACCGTCGCCGCCATAGACGAGGGGGCCCATCCCGAGTACCTCAGCAAAAACGACATCCACTTGGGCGCTAAGGAGGATACGAAGGACACCGCCCGTGTGCTGGGGCGCATGTTCGACGGCATCCAGTTCAGGGGCTTCAAGCACTCGACTGTCGAGGAGCTGGCTCTTTATGCAGGCGTCCCGGTTTGGAACGGCCTCACCGACGAGTATCATCCGACGCAAATACTGGCTGACATGCTGACGATAAAAGAACACCTGGGCGGGTTGCGCGGCGTCAGGCTGGTCTATGTTGGCGACGCGCGCAACAACATGGGCAACTCGCTCATGATCGGCTGCGCGAAGCTCGGCCTTCATTATGTGGGCTGCGCGCCGGAATCGCTCCTCCCTACGAAGGAGAGGGCCGAGGAGTGCCGAAAGATCGCGTCAGAGTCTGCGGAGGGCGGCACCATCGAGATGATCTCCGACCCGAAGGAAGCCGTCAGAGGAGCGGATGTCATATACACGGACGTCTGGTACTCCATGGGCGAGGAGGACAAGGCCGCTGAGAGGAAGGCGCTGCTCACGCCGTATCGGGTCAACATGGGCCTCTTCGGCGCGACCGGGAAGGACTCGACACTGTTCATGCACTGCCTGCCGGCGTATAAGGGGAACGAGGTCACGGAGGACGTGTTCGAGCATCCCCGCTCCGTCGTGTTCGACGAGGCTGAGAACCGTATGCACACGATCAAGGCCGTCATGGTGGCGACTATCGGGGATATTTAAGCGGAACCGCTGATTAAATAACCGCTCCGCTTCGCGCAAAGAACATTTACCCAGCGATCCCATAATTTGAGCGAGGTCGGTTTTTCCTCAAATTATTGGATCAAAACCTAGACTATAACTTACAGGAGGAGTTACTATGACGGCAAAGTTTGATATCAGAGCAGATGAGGTTTTCCCGGCCATTGAGAAGTACATGCTCCGCGACGGGTACGATATAGTCATTGACATGGAGAAGTCCCTGGGCAGCCACATCATTGACGCAAGGAACGGCGACGACTGGCTCGACTTCTACACGTTCTTCGCATCCGCGCCGTTCGGCGTCAACCACCCCCGCCTCGCCAACGACGAGTTCAAGGAGAAGATCTTCCGCGCAGCCATCAACAAGGTTGCCAACTCGGACATTTACACGCTGGAGATGGGCGAATTCGTCAAGACGTTCGGCGAGGTGGCGAGGCCGGAAGGGTTCGAGCACCTGTTTTTCGTCGATTACGGGACTCTGGCCGTGGAGAACTCCTTCAAGGTCGCCATGGACTGGAAGGTCAACAAACTCCTGGAGCGCGGCGCGGTCAGCAAGGGCGACGCGGTCTCAGGGCGCAAGGGGACGAAGGTCATCCACTTCAACGAGGCGTTCCACGGGCGCGGCGGGTACACACTCTCCGTCACTAACACTGCTGACCCGAACAAGCACCAGCGCTTCGCGAAGTTCACCGACTGGCCGCGTGTGATCAATCCGAAGATCACGTTCCCGCTGGAGGAGAACCTGTGCATCACGCAGTGGCTGGAGGAGCAGTCGGTCAAGCAGATCATGAAGGCTGTCGCCGACGACCCGGACGGACACTGCGCCATCATCATAGAGACGATACAGGGAGAGGGCGGGGACAACCATTTCCGCACGGAGTTCTTCCAGCGTCTCAAGCAGATATGCGACGAGAACGAGATGATGCTGATATTCGACGAAGTACAGGCCGGGATGGGCATTACGGGCAAGATGTGGGCGTGGCAGCATCACGCGCCCGTCAAGCCGGATATTTTCGCATTCGGCAAGAAGTCGCAGATCTGCGGGATTCAGGTCGGTCCCAAGGTAGACGAGGTGAAGGACAACTGCTTCAAGGTCTCCAGCCGCATCAACTCCACATGGGGCGGTACGGTTGTGGACATGGTCCGGTCGACGGAATACCTGAAGATATACCGCGACGAGAACATCCTCGACTACGTCAGCAACGCCGCCGGACCGGCGCTCATCAAGGGGCTTGAGGGCCTTCGCGCGGAGTTCCCTGACTTCATCTCCAACGTCCGGGGCAAGGGCCTCATGTGCGCGTTCGACATCAAGACGCCGGAGCTCAGGAGCAAATTCCTCAAGGTGTGCGCGGAGAGCCACATGTTGATACTGCCGTGCGGAACCCACACCGTCCGCTTCCGCCCCGCGCTCAACGTCCCTCTCGACGACATAGAAAGGGGCATCGGCATAGCGCGCAAAGCCGCGAAGAAATCATTTAACTGATGTCTTGCAACAGGGGCTGTCGTCACGGGCAGCCCCTTTATATCAATTCTAAATCAGGTGCCTAATGTTAAAGGAGTTTGACGGTCACACTTTAGCCGCGTTAACTTTATAATTAGCGTCTGCCTGAATTAGAAGTGGTATTGCATATTGCATCCGGAAGGGGCGCTCAGGTGCCTTCTGCTGATGTTTTGTGCTTAAAAATATCAATAGAAGAGTGAAAAGGGGTTGGTATATTATGTCCAGCGAATCTAAGAAAGTGGTCATAGCGCTTGGAGGCAACGCCCTCCAGGAGGCCGGTACGCCAGCCACGGCCGAGGCTCAGCTCCAGGTCGTCGAAAAGACCTGCGGCTATCTCGCTGACATTTCGTGCAAGGGGTATGAGATGGCTATCGTGCACGGCAACGGGCCGCAGGTCGGCAGGATCGTCCTGTCCCAGGAAATAGCCCAGCAGGCCGACACGGACTTGCCGGCGATGCCTTTTGACGTGTGCGGCGCGATGAGCCAGGGCTACATCGGCTACCAGATACAGCAGTCCCTGCGCGACGCACTGCGCAACCGCAACCGCAACATCCCGGTCGTCACGCTGCTGACCCAGGTCGTGGTGGACGAAAACGATCCCGCGTTCAGAAACCCGACGAAGCCCATCGGCCCGTTTTACACAGAGGAAGAGGCCATGAAATTGACGGAGGAGAAGGGGTACGTGATGAAGGAGGACGCCGGGCGCGGCTGGCGCCGCCTCGTGCCGTCGCCGTCGCCGAAGCGCATCACCGAGATAGACTCCGTGAAGCGCCTCTGGAACACCACGATAGTGATCACGGCAGGTGGCGGGGGAGTGCCGGTCGTCGAAAACATGGACGGCTCGCTCAGAGGCGTTGCCGCCGTCATTGACAAGGACCTGGCCGCCGAGACGCTGGCCGAGGACATGGGGACAGATTTTCTCTTGATCCTCACCGAGGTCGATAAAGTGTCGATCAACTTCGGCAAGCCCGGCCAGCGCGACCTCTCGCACATCACGGTAGCGGAGGCCATCAAGTACATGGAGGATGGGCATTTCGCCGCCGGCAGCATGTTGCCTAAGGTGCTCGCGGCGATAAAGTTCGCGCGGCGCTTCCCGGGAAAGAAGGCCATCATAACCTCGCTTTACAAGGCGGTCGAGGCGCTGGAGGGCGAGGCCGGGACGACGATCACGATGGCGTGAGCGCGCTTAGGGGGGACAGTTGAATGAGCCAGGTTCAGCAGATCTTTGTAGGTTCGGAAACGGGGCAGTTGAAGCGGATTTTCCTGCACAGGCCGGGGAGGGAGCTCCAGCGGATCACCTTCGACAACAAGGACGATCTCTTGATTGACGAGATCGTGTGGATCCAGCGTGCCAGGGAGAACCATGACGCTTTCGCGGGGCTTCTCAGAGACAACGGCGCCGAGGTGCTTTACTTTCAGGACTGCCTTGCGGATGTCGTAGCGGATCTGAACGTGAGGGAGGCGCTGCTAGACGAGGCGCTTGCCCTTGAACCGCACGACAAAAATCTCTCAGCCGCTCTGAAGGGGATGGTCATGGAGATGCCGCCGGAGGACGTCGCGGACACGCTGGTCTGCGGCATGACCAAGAGAGAGGCGTCCGGCGGGCTCAAAAATTTGCCGAGCCTGGCCCTCAGGGCGATGGACAGCGAGGCTTTCCTCTTCCGTCCGCTGCCGAACCTGTATTTTCAAAGAGATCCGTACTTCTTCGTCCGAAACGGCGTCGTGCTCAGCTCGATGCGTTTTCTGGCGAGGCAGCGCGAACCGCTGTACGCGAAGCACATCTTCCAGAACCACCCGCTCTTCAGCGGCGTCAAGATCATATTCGGCCTCGCCCCTGGCGACAGCTACCCGAACGTGATAGAGGGCGGCGATTTCATGGTCCTGTGCGAGGATTGCGTGGCAGTAGGCATAAGCCAGCGCAGCACGGCGGGCACGGTTCAGACGATAGGCGGCCGTCTGGCGCGCGAGCTAGGAATCAAAAGGATCCTTGCCGTCGATATCCCGAAGAAGCGGGCATATATGCACCTGGATACAGTGTTCACAATGGTCGACAGCGACGCGTTCACCGTCTATCCAGGCGTCCACGAGGATATGAGGGTCTGGGAGCTCGAATATGCCGAGAACGGTGACGTATCGCGCATCACCGAGTCTCGCAGCCTTATGGAGAGCCTTAAGAAGTGCCTCGGGCTGGAGACGATCCGCTTCATCGAAACGGGCGGGGGGGATCCTGTCGAGGCCTCGCGTGACCAGTGGAACGACGGGACGAATACACTGGCCATCGCGCCAGGGGTCGTCGTGACCTACGAGAGCAACGTCGCCTCGAACGCCGCCCTGCGCGAAAACGGGATCACCGTGCATGAAATCAACGGCTCCGAGCTGGGCAAAGGACGCGGCGGCCCCCGCTGCATGTCGATGCCGCTCATGAGGGCATGGCGATAGCCACGGCTTACGGCTGGGAAAATCTGGCCGCTAGGGCTAGGAGGCGAAGAGGCGGGGGATCCATTCAGGAAATCTGACGAGATCCTCGCTAAAGGGAACAAATTTTTAACAGTTAACACATTCAGGCCGTATCTGCAAACTACGGCCTGAATTTTTTGTTTGACGGTATAAGCATAGCCGTCTGCTAAGATTGAACTGTCAAAGCCATGATTTTATAGCGTACTGACATAATGCATACTATACATTATTCTGTAAGCAACTAGCTGCGAAGCGGCTTCGGTTTCTAAACCTCAATATTAAAAGCGTTTACGCCGTTTTTTCCGTCATAAGCGCGTTCAATGCTCTTTGCCGCGTTTCTCACCAGCGTCGCAGAGAGCTCGTCGCCTGTTTCAAGGGCATCCCCTTCCTCGCCAGGGTATGTAACCGATAAACGGTAAGCGTCGCGGCTTTCAGGAAAGCTGATAGTCAATTCGCATTCACCGAACTGCGGCACGACAATGTTTAGCACCAATTCTTCGGCGATAAGCCGAAGCCGGTTGGCCTTTTTAACGTCCACGGCGTAACGGAAGCAAAAATCGTCAATGCCGCTGAGCATTGATATAAAGTCGAAATCG
>JAISFV010000071.1 GCA_031263445.1 Synergistaceae bacterium
GGCTCATCCGCGTCCCACAGCTCGCAAACCCCGCGCTCGTTTCCGGGCCGCAGGTAGATCAGCCCGGCGTCGGTCTTTTGGGCCGGTTTCCCGTTCACTGGCCCTGCCGCTGTCTTGCAGACGGCGGAGTAGAAATTGACCTGCTCGCGATAGAGTTCGTCCGGCGCGCGCTCGGCCTGTGTTATCTTCCAGTCCCTGACGTGCGTCCCGCCGCTGTCCTCCCAGTAAAGGTCGATGCTTCCCGCGAGGCGGGTCCCCTTGAACGATATCACGAAAGACAGTTCCTTGCGCAGTGTCCCGTCAATGTTCAGCTCGCGGAGCATGGTACATTCGTCCGAGACGGCGAACGCGAGGAGCCATGACCTGAGAGCTTCCCGGTTGCGCGAAGAGGCGAAGACAGGCCTTAAAAACGAGGGGAGGCCCCTTTTGATCCTCTCCTCGGTGACTTTTGACAGGCCGCCAGGCGGAAGCAGACGATCTAAGCCCCCCGCCGTGAAATCCCATTTCGCGAGCGCCCAGTGAGCGAGCGAGCCGAGATCCGCCCCGCCGTAACCGTCACCGTCGGGGAGTTCCCACTTTAGTTCCCTGCCCTGCCTGTATTTGACGCGATACGCGGCCGGACACCACATGTAAAGCGAGTAAGCAGTGGCAGAGAGGCTTGCGAGCGACGCAGCGGGGAATGCGGCGGCCGTTTGCCAGGCACGCCGCAAAGGGCTGCCCGGTTCCAGCGACGCCAGTTCCGGCACTGTTTCTGGTTCGAAACCCTCGGCATGGGATATGGCGAATGGCTTGCCGCTTTTCTCGTTTGCCTGAAGCAGCCAGCCGAGCCAGCTATCACTCCCAGCGGACGCATTCGGGCCCTGGACGCCGCAGCAGATCAGCCTGTCCTGCGCCCTGGTCATCGCCACGTACAGGAGGCGCTCCTTTTCTTCCCTCTCCTCCGCTCTCTCTATGATGTTGTGCCACTTGGCCGTTACTGATTCAAGGGCTTGGCCGGGCAAGGCGTCATCGCTTGCGCTGGGGAACGTCCGCGCGACCACGCCCAGATGACGGGAGACGGACGCGCGGGCCGTGGTTTTCGGGCGTATGGCGCTCTCAATGCCCATCAACGCCACTATCGGGAATTCCTGCCCCTTCGACGCGTGAACGGTCTTGACCTGTACGAAGTCACCCTCTTCGGGCGGTTTCGGCTCGTCGGACTGGAAACCGCCGCGCATGGCCCTTCCAAGGTAGTCAGCGCAGGCGGAGAGGTTCCGTCCAAAATACGCTTCGTAATCGCGGGCGATCTCAACGCCGCGCAGGACATAGGCCATAAGGCGTCCCCTCTGTTCTGGCCTGTACGACGCAAGCCACGAATCGTCCTCGATGAGTCTGAGCATCGCGGCGGAAGGGCCGGCCATCCTGGCCCTCCGCCGGAGTCTCATGAAGCGCCCTGCGGCGTCCGGAAACATTTCCGACAGGGGCCGCCACAGTGAGCCGGAACTTTGTGCGGCCAAATCGAGCGACGCCCCCGGAGGGAGACCGGAGAAGGGAGACTCGGCCCATCCGGCCAGCGCGTAATCGTCGCCAGGGTCGTCCAGAGCCCTCAAGAGGTTTATCATGTCGCGGACCTCGCCCCTCCTGAAATACTCCTTGCCGCTCTCGAAGACAGCAGGTATCCCAGCCTCTTGCAGCGACTCCTCCAGGACGCCGTAAAAGATCCTTCCGGGGACGAGTATAGCTATGTCGCCGTACTTGACAGGCCTGAAGGCCGTATTCTTCTTGTCCCATATCTCATAGCCGCCCCTGACCATGCCCTTTAATCGGCTGGCCAGGCACAGGGCGAGCTTCTTGCGCTTTTCCGCGAGAGCGGGTTTACAGGGCGGCGATACCTCGCTGCCAGGCTCGGGCGCTGGGCCGTCCCCCTCCGCGTAAAGGATGATTTCGAGCGGAGACGGCGCATCAGCGCGTTTCGAGTCGCGCAGCTCCCACCAGGGCACGTCAGTCGGGGCAAGGAGCGGCTCATAACGCGGCGCGGCCGTGATTTCCCCGCCATCCGGCGAGATCACGCCGTCGCGCCATATATGTCCGAATATGGCGTTTATCGCGCCCATCATCGCGCCGCTCATCCTGAAACTGCACGACAGCGGTATATTGCGGGCGTCGGGGCGTTCCATGTATGAGCTGAACAGCCTGGGTTCCGCGTGGCGGAAACGGTAGATCGACTGTTTTATGTCGCCAACCAAAAAGACCGACGGGGCGTTACCATCAGACGCGAGCGCCTTTATCATGTCGTTCTGCAGGCCGTTGGTATCCTGAAACTCGTCCACCAGCACGTGTTTGAACCTGCCGGCGTACCCGCCGGCCTCCAGTGCGCGCGTGGCGTAACGCACGAGATCCGAAAAGGTGAGCCCGCCCGTCTGCCGCCTCGCCGAGTCCCAGCTCTCCCAGCCGATCGCCGCGCTCTCTATGAGCATATTTCTGGCAATCGCCTCCGAAGGCGTATATGGCGGCCGGGCGAAGAGCGATTCCGATACCCGGACAGCGTCCGAAAACATTTTTTTCCAGTCCGTGAGCTTCTGGCCCAGCGCGTCCTCTATCCGATCCTTCAGCGTCGACTTGCCAGGGATCCTTGACAGGGCGTCGTTGATGATGTCGTTCGCGAACCGCGCCGTTCCGGCCGGATCAGTGGGCGCCTCGGGCCATCTGGAGCGCAGCTCCATGAGTTTTTCCGCAAATACGCCGCCTGACTCGAGTTCGCCGCCGATGGCTGGCAACATCTCGCCCCACCACGTGTCACAGATCTCTTGCCATCGGTTCTGCAGCATCCCGATGACCCTGCGCCGGGCGGTTTCCTCCCTTCTGGCTGAAGCAGCGCGCATCTCCTCCGGAGATTCGTTCATGCTGCCGAAGAGATCGCTCGACTCCTTTGCGAGCGCAGCGAGCGTCTCCGCCCCGAAGTAGTTGAGGAAGGCGATGTACGAGCCGGAGGACGTGAGTTCCCGCGCGCGCGCTCTCCATTCGCTAGTAAGCCCCCTGGATATCCGGTCCGGCTCTGCTGTCCTGATGTCCCGCTTGTATCCATCCCAGAACTCCATCATGGCGGCATCGCCCAGGATGCTAGATCCAGGGTCGATGTCGAGGCCGAGCCCCGATTCCTTGATGACACGGTGCGCGAACGAGTCTATCGTCGAAATATAGGCTTCGTCCATCCTATTAATGGCGTCGCCCAGATGAGCCAGCCTGACGGGGTCGGAGTTTCGCCATGATATGAGCGTGTCCTTTATCCTGCTCCGCATTTCGTCCGCCGCTAAGTGGGTGAACGTGAGGGTCAGTATCTGGTGGATGCCGCAATCAGGGTCGGAGGCCAAGAGCCAGGCGAACCTGCGTGCAAGCGTACGAGTCTTCCCTGTTCCGGCGCCGGCGCTCACCACAGTGAGCTTTCCGTCCGACGTTATAGCCTGGCGCTGCTCCGTCCGTTCCTCGCTCAGGAGCTGTGTCAGGATATTTTGGACCGCGCCTGCCTTTTCATCATCCAGATTTG
>JAISFV010000099.1 GCA_031263445.1 Synergistaceae bacterium
GCGTGTCATACGTGTGGAACGACGACGACTTCGGCGTGATCCTCGCGTTGCACCCCTCGAAAAAACCGGAGGTCACCCTGATGAACCACAAACTCGCGCTAGAGCTTTCGCTGTGAGCCGAGCCGCGACGCGCTCAGTCCCCTTGCAATCTGCCCAAAACATGATATACTCCCTTGGTTGACACTAAGTGGAGGATGCGCCTCTCACCTGATGGCTCTAAGCCATAGGTTAAGATCGGGACTAATTTCCGGGCCGCGGCGCATTGTGCGTTGCGGCCCATGTTTTTCAAAACACTGCCAGGAGGTGGTCGGTCATTAGCAACACCAACGCCTACAAGGAAGACGAGCCGCGCGTCAACTCGGAGATCAGAGCCAGCGAGGTTCTTTTGATTGACGATCAGGGAAACAAGCTCGGCGTAGTTTCGACGCCGGAGGCGCTCCGGCTCTCAGAGGAGCGGGAACTCGACCTGGTCGAGGTGGCGCCGCAGGCCACTCCCCCCGTCTGCAGGATACTGGACTACGGAAAGTACCGGTTCCAGCAGCAGAAACGGGACAAGGACGCTAGAAAAAAGCAGAAGAACCAGACCGTCAAAGAGATGAAGATGCGCCCGAAGATCGACCAGCACGACTACGACTTCAAGGTACGCGCCATCAAGGGTTTCCTCGAGGACGGACACAGGGTCAAGGTATCCATCTTCTTCCGAGGGAGGGAGATGGCCTTTCTCGACCGGGGGCGCGAGGTCTTAAACCGCGTGATGTCCGACATCGGCCCGTTAGGCAAGGTCGAGACCGAGCCCCGCATGGAGGGCGCTTACATGAGGATGATGGTCAGCCCCAGCGCCGTCAGCGCCCCGGTGCCTAAGCCGCTGCCGGAAAAACCCAGGCAGGCCGGACGCGGGAGCAGCGCCGAAAAGGCATAAGACGATAGATTAAATCAGGAGGGGTCCCCAATGCCCAAGATGAAGACACATTCAGCCACGAAGAAGCGTTTCCATGTGACCGGCACAGGCAAGGTCACGTATCAGAAGGGCGGACGCCGCCACAACTTCATGCACAAGAACGCGAAGCGTCTGCGCAGCCTGCGCGCGAAGGGCGTCGTGTCGCCGCAGTTCGAGAAGATGTTCAAAAAACTGCTTCCATACGCCTGACCCCGGCCCGAAACGAATCGAACGAATCAGAGGAGTGACGTAACATGCGAGTAAAAGGCTCCAGCGCGAGCAGAAGAAAATTAAAAAAATTATTTTCCATAACCAAGGGCTACTGGGGAAGGAAAAAGAACGTATACCGCAGGGCAAGGGAAGCGTTCCTCAAATCCCTGACGAGGATGTATCACGACCGCAAGCGCAAGAAGAGGGACTTCCGCAGGCTCTGGATCATGCGGATAAACGCGGCCGCCAGGATGAACGGGATGCAGTACAGCACGCTCATAAACGGACTCAAGAAGGCCGGCGTGGTCATCAACCGCAAGATGCTGGCCGACCTCGCCGTGCATGACGCCGCAGCCTTCTCTCAGATCGTCTCCAAGGCGCGGGAGGCTCTCCCGGCGGCGTAAAAGGGGCAAAAGACACCGCCCGACATGAGGACGTACAGCTCCGTAGGGGTTGAAAAATACATCACTTTAGGGTTCCTGTCACTCATCATGGCGGGGACTCTCTTGTTATGGGGGGCGTGTTACGCCGGCGGCGAGCCGGTGGGCCCCGTCGACGCGCTCTTTCTGTCCGCGTCCGCCGTGTGCGTGACCGGCTTCTCGCCCGTCGGCCCGGTAGACGCCCTCCCGCTCGCGGCTCAGGCGATACTGCTCGTCCTCGTGCAACTCGGAGGCGTGGGCATCATGGGCGCGACAACGCTATTGGCCTTCATGACCGGCAACAGGCTTCAATTGAGGCAGCGGCTGTTCATAGCGACAGAGATGGGCGCGGACTCTCCGACGAAGGTATTGGGTCTCCTCAAATTCGTCGTCCTGTTCACCGCCGCGTTCGAGCTGGCCGGAGCCGGCGCGCTCGCAGCTAAGTTCGTGTCGGAAGGCGCGCGGCCGGGAGAGGCCGTCTACGACGCCGTATTCCTCTCCATAAACGCGTTTTGCAGCGGCGGGTTCGCGCCTTACCCGGACAGCCTCGCGCGGTTCGGCTCGTCGGTCACCGTGCCGTCCGTGTTCATGATCCTGATGCTGGCAGGCGGCATCGGCTTCCCGCTGATGTCCGAGATGCGCGACAGGCTCTGCGGACGCGTGAGTTTCCTCTCCCCTTACGCCAAGATCGTGCTGATATCCACCGCCGCTTTCACGGCAGGCGGCGCGGCCCTGTACGTCGCCGCCGAGTGGAACTCCGCGTTCAGCGGCCTCACTGGCTGGTCGCGGCTCTGGAACGCCCTCTTCATGAGCGTCTCCGCGCGGGGCGGCGGCTTTTACACGGTGGATTACCCGAGCTGGTCGGCGGAGGGCCTGATGGTGACGATCTTCCTCATGTTCATCGGCGGCGCGCCGTTCTCGACCGCCGGCGGCCTCAAGGTCACCACGTTCGCCATCCTCCTGCTGGCTGCGGTGAGCGAGCTCCGGCAGGAGGAGGATATCGTGGTCTACCACAGGAGGATACCGTACTCGACCGTCCGCCGCGCCCTCACAATCGCGTTCATCCACATAATCACGCTCTTTGTCGCCGTGGGCGCGCTCTCAAGGCTCGAGCCGTTCCCGTTCGCCTCGCTGGTGTTTGAGGCCGTGTCGGCGCTCGGCACGTCCGGGCTTTCGAGCGGCGTCTCGGAAAATCTTTCAAGCTGGGGCAAAATGGTGATAGTATTGTTGATGTTCTGGGGAAGGGTCGGCATACTGACGTTCTCGTACTCCCTTGTGAGCCGGGAACACAGCAGGAACGTGAGTTACCCGGACACGAACATCCCCATAGGATAAAAGTTTGCGCTTGGAGGCGGGGCGTTTTGGCTAATATCGGGAGGAACAGGCACACGTACCTCGTCGTCGGGCTGGGCCGCTTCGGAAGCGCGCTCTCATCCCGGCTGGTCGAGTCAGGCGCGCAGGTCATAGCGGTGGACCGCGTCCGCGCGAGGGTGGAGGAGCTGTCGGGCAAGGTGGAATACGTGGGGCAGCTCGACGCCACCGACGAGGCGGCGCTGGTCAAGATCGGGGCCAAGATGGTAGACGTGGCCGTCGTGTGCCTGGGCGAGAGAATCGAGGACTCGATCATGGCGACGGCGATCCTGAAGGAGCTGGGCGTGCCGAACATAGTGGCCCGCGCGGCGGAGGACCTCCACGCCCGGGTGCTGCGCAAGGTGGGCGCGCACAGGATCATAACGCCGGAGGCGGAGATGGGGCGGAGGCTCGCAGACCTCCTGGAGAACCCGTGGATGGACAAATTCATCGAGTTCGACGACGAAAACCTGCTAATGGGGAAGATAAAAGCGCAGTCCGACATGACGGGCAAGACGCTCAAGGACCTGGCGATGCCGGCAAAGTACGGATCCACGGTCGTCCTCGTGGAACGCGGCGGCGCGAAGCTCCTGCCAACCGCCGACCTCTCCATCGAGGACGGCGACGAAATATGGCTTTTCGGGGAGAGGCACCGCCTCGCCCCGCTGCTTGACGCTTTGGAAGCGGAAGACACGGAAGAAAAGGACATGGAGGAGTCAGGATGAAGGAAAAACTGGCGGCATTGCGCCTCGACGGCGAGAAGCGTGTCGAGGCGTCTTCGACTTTGGCAGAACTGCAGGCCGCGAAGGGGGCGCTCTTGGGCAAAAAAAGCGCGCTCACGGAGCTGCTGAAGGAGATACCGAAGCTCGACCCGGCGCTCCGCCCCGAGGCGGGGAGCGCGGCTAACGAACTGAAAAACCACCTGGCGGGGCTGATCGAGGAGAAAGAGGAGGCGTTGCGGCTCAAGGGCGCGGAAATATCGCCGGACTTCGACCTCACCGTCCCCGGGATACCGCCGCTTTCGGGCGGGCTGCACCCGATCACGCAGATGAGGTACGACCTCGATGACACCTTCCGGTCCCTTGGCTTCGAGATCTTTCAGGAGGACGACATAACGAGCGAGCTGTCCGCGTTCGACAACCTTAATTTCCCGCAGGACCACCCAGCCCGCGAGAGCATGGACACCTACTGGCTCATGGGGCACGACGGCGGGCATGGCGGGGAGAGGCTCTGTCTGAGGCCGCACCTGACCGGCGCGAGCGTCCGCTACATGCGGTGCCACAAACCGCCGTACCGCTTCGTGTACCCCGGGAGGGTCTACAGGAACGAGACGACGGACGCGCGCCACGAGCGGGCGTTCTTCCAGTACGAGGCCCTCATAGTGGACAGGGACGTCCCGTTCGCGGCAGGCAAGGTCATGGTGAAGGGCATCCTCGACAGGGTGTTCGGGCGCGACGTGCCGGTGCGGATGAGGGTCGGGTTCTTCCCGTTCGTCGAGCCAGGGTTCGAGATAGACATGAGCTGTCTCGTATGCGGCGGCAAGGGGTGCAGCGTCTGCAAGAACGTCGGCTGGATCGAGATCATGCCCGGCGGGACGCCCCACCCGAACGTGCTCAGGGCGGCAGGGCTCGACCCCGCCTTATACACGGGCTTTTACGTGAACATAGGGCTCGACAGGCTCGTGATGATGCGCTACGGCGTGGACGACGTGAGGCTCTTTCACAGCGCCGATCTGCGCTTCCTGAGCCAATTCAGATAGGGAGAACGCACAGATGAAAATTTCGCTAGACTGGCTCAAAGACTATATTGACCTGCCCGACGCCGTGGACACCGGAAAGCTCGCCTACGACCTCACCATGTCCACCGTGGAGGTCGAGGGGTGCGAAGCTATGTCCGAAAAATTCCGGAACATCGTCATGGGAGAGATCGCCGAGGTCCTGCCGCACCCAAACGCCGACAAGCTCAGGATCTGCCGGACGGACATCGGAGGCGGCGAGACGAGGGAGATCGTCTGCGGCGGCACGAACCTACGGAGCGGCATGAAGGTCGCTGTAGCGAAGCCCGGCGCGCTGGTCCGCTGGCATGGCGAGGGCGACCTTGTGGAAATCAAGAACGCGAAACTCCGCGGCGTCGAGAGCTACGGCATGATCTGCGCCTCGTCTGAGATCGGGCTCTTTGACCTCCTCCCAGCCGACGGGGAGGCCGTGATCATCGACCTCTCCGATTTCGACGCCCGCCCCGGGACGCAATTGGACGCTGCGCTCGGGATTGACGACGTGATACTGGAGATAGACAACAAATCCCTCACAAACCGACCGGACCTCTGGGGCCACTACGGCATAGCGCGCGAGCTGTCGGCGCTTTACGACGTCCCGCTGAAGGAAATACCCGCATTCGCGGATTTCAGCGACCCCTCTATGCGCGCGGGCCTACGGATCGCCATAGACGCCCCTGAGCGGTGCGCCAGGTACATGGGGTTCAGGATAGAGAACGTTTCGACAAAGGCGGCCTCGTTCAAGATCCAGAGCCGCATCTGGCGCGTCGGCCAGCGCCCGATAAACGCGCTGGTGGACAT
>JAISFV010000117.1 GCA_031263445.1 Synergistaceae bacterium
CTCTTCCCGTGGGATTCATACCCCACCACGTCCTTCGTGCCCCCGATAGCGGACAACATGGACGGGGGAGGGGAGTGATGGGGTTGGGCTGGACATCGCGGCGCCGGGCGCTATCCCGGCGGCACACGGGATACGGGGGCGTGTAATGTTGAAGAATTGACGGAAGGTGTGCTGTGGGCATCGATGAAAACGAAATTACCGAAGATTTATCATATCGTGCATATCGACAGATTGCCATCAATTATTGAAGAGGGCTATTTGTGGTGTGACGCGAAGGTTGTTAGCGGTGAGCTTCCTGGAACTTCTATTGGTATGGACGATATTAAAAAACGCAGGCTTGAAGAATTAACTTTGAACAGTTATCCCGATTTACACGTCGGTGATTGTGTGCCGTTTTATTTTTGTCCTCGCTCTGTTATGCTTTATGTGATTTATAAGAGCAATCATACGAAGTTGCGGTATCATGGAGGGCAAGAACCTATTGTGCATTTAGAGGTTGATTTAAACACTGCTATCGACTGGGCGGGACGCAACGGTATTCGGTGGGCTTTTACTCTGTCAAATGCGGGTGCAAGATATTCTGACGATTATTCTGACGTCGCGTCATTGAATAAAATAAATTGGAAGGCCGTACATGCCAATCATTGGAGCGGAGATGGTGTTTCTCCCGCGATTAAAGAGGGGAAACAGGCCGAATTTTTGATAGAAAAACGTTTCCCCTGGAATCTTGTCGAGCGTATCGGAGTAATCTCCGATGGAATATACCGACGGGTAACGCGGTTCTTGTCTACCGGCGAACATCGGCCGATAGTGAAAACAAAACGAGAGTGGTATTACGAATGACAAGGGTGTGTTGTGATGATTGAATTTAAGAATGGCGATATTTTGCGAGAAGATGCCGAAGCTTTGGTAAACACCGTAAACTGCGTTGGTATTATGGGGCGCGGCATCGCACTTCAATTTAAAAAAGCATACCCGGAAAATTTCAAGGCTTACGCGAAAGCTTGTAAAGACAAGAAAGTCCTGCCCGGCCGCATGTTTGTGTTTCAAACGGGACAGTTACTCAATCCGCGTTTGATCGTTAATTTCCCAACAAAACGCCACTGGCGCGGCAAGAGCCGGATAGAGGATATTGAATCGGGGCTCGTCGATTTAGCGGAAACGATAAAAAAATATAATGTCCGTTCCATTGCGATTCCGCCTCTGGGAAGCGGTTTGGGCGGCCTTGAATGGCGCGAGGTAAAGCGGCGTATCGAGGCGGCTTTGCAGGTATTATCCGACGTGAAAATAATTATTTTCGAGCCGGATAAAAATTTCGCCGTGAGAACTGATATCGCGCTCGAAATACCTGCGATGACCGCTGGGCGGGCGGCGCTTGTAGAACTGACAAGTCATTATCTCAATGGTTTGCTGGATCCTTTTATAACGCTCTTGGAATTGCATAAGTTGTTGTATTTTTTGCAGGAAGCCGGGGAACCTTTAAAACTCAAATTTAAAGAGGCTCCTATGGGGCCATACGCTGAAAATTTGCGACACGTACTCAATAAAATCGAAGGATATATGATTTCCGGTTATAAAGATGGCGGAGATGCGCCGTACAAGCATATTGAACTTGTGCCTGGCGCAGCGGAAGAAGCGGAGGAGTTCTTGCGGCAACAGGCTGATACCCGTGTCCGTCTGGGAAAAGTGACAAATCTCGTGGAAGGTTTTGAATCGCCTTTTGGCCTGGAGCTTTTGGCAACAGTTCATTGGGTATCGAAATATCATGAGGTGACGGATATAAACAATATAATGAACCATGTTTACGCGTGGAGCAAACGCAAGAAAATTTTTACACAACGCCAGATTGAACTTGCTCGGAAGGTTTTGTCCGATAAAGAATGGGTGTGAGCTTGTTTGCCCGTCCGCACCTGTAGATCATCGGACGTGATGCGACTGAGCGCGCATCCGTACGGGCTTAAAATCTTTACTCTTTAGGCATTTGATTTCAAATTGAAATAAATATCACCGATAATCCCCGTATCGCCTATGGGGGTAAAAATTCTGTATTTTTGACCAAGAACGGACGTGGTGATATTATTGCGGCGAGCTTCGACAATTATATGTTTATGTACCATGAAAGTTCATTTATGAAAGTATATGCGGGAGGTGAGATTGTCAGACCATACAGACCTTGCTTCACGGAATACCTGACCCGAAAACGCGCTGAACCTTTTAACGGAACAACTGACGATTCTGTCTGAGGAGGCTTACTTATGAAGAGCTGTGCGTGCAAGGGGTACAAAAAAATTCCCGCGCTTTTGATCTTAACCACCATTATTTTACTGAGTGTATTTATCACTTCGGCCCTCGCTGCGACCTTCATCAACATCGGCACAGGCACCACCGGCGGTACGTACTACCCGGTGGGGGCGGCTATGGCGAAGATATGGAACGACAATATCAATGACATGAGGGCAAACGCGCAGTCCACGGGCGGCACGGCGCAGAATATACAGCTCCTCGCGAAGGGCGAGACGGAGATTGGTTTCGCGGACGGTCTTTACTACTACGCCTACCTTGGCAAGGGCGCGTTCGAGGGCAATCCGCAGGAGGGCCTTCGCGCGCTTCTGCCTCTTTATCCCGAGCCCATCCACTTCCTCGTCCCTAAGGGCAGCGCTATCAAGACGGTCGCCGACCTCAAGGGTAAACGCGTCTCCACCGGAGCCGTCGGCAGCGGCACTGAGATGACCGCAAAAACCCTCCTGCGCTTAGCGGGCCTCGACCCCGACAGGGACGTCCGCTGTGAGCCTTTAGGGCTCTCCGACACGGCCTCCGCTATGGCGGATAAGCATATCGACGCGGCGCTCACCGTCGGCGCGCTTGGAATCGCGGGCGTCGTCGAAATGTGTACGCTCGGCATCGTCGAGTTCGTCGACCTCCCCGACGACCTGGTCGGTAAGGTCACGGAGGAGATGCCCTACATGAACGCCTTCACGATTCCGGAGAACTTCTACAGAGGGCAGGATAAGCCCGTCAAGACGTTCGGCAGTTGGAACGTGCTGATCGTAACCGAGAAACTTGACGATGATCTGGCGTACCAGATGACCAAGGCGCTCTTCGAGAATAAGGAGAATCTGACGGTCGTCTCGAAGACGATGGAAAATATGGCGCCGGATAACATCTCGTACATCAAAATCCCGCTTCACCCGGGCGCGCAGAAGTATTTCAAGGAAATCGGCGCTGTAAAATAACGGGCGGGGAGGGATTCCATGCAAGATTCGCGAAACCAGCCTGAAGGCGGGCTGATTCGCGGCGCGGATGTCTCGGAGTCGGAAGTACAGAAGCTGATCGAAAAGTACGACGCTGAGAGCCGCTACCGCAATCTGAGAGGGGCGCCGGGTAAATTCATCGCCCTGTGGCTCGCCGCGATGTCGCTCTTCCACCTCTACACCGCGGGATTTGCCGCCGTGCCGATTGTCATTCAGCGCGCGTTCCATCTTACGTTCGCCATAGTCGCCGTGTATATTCTCTTCCCGGCGACGCAAAAGGGGTCGAAGACGAGCGTGCCCTGGTACGACTGGCTGCTGGCCGCAGCCGCCGGGGGCGTGATCGGCTACATCGCCCTCTTCTTCAACGATATCGCGCGGCGCGGCGCTGAACCGCTGGGATATGAGATATATCTCGGTATCGCCGCTATCCTGCTCGTGCTGGAGGCGGGCCGCCGCGTCGCGGGCAACGTGCTTCCGGTGCTCGCCGTCATCTTCATCGCGTACTGCTACTTCGGGTACTACGTGCCGGGGATGTTCCAGATACGCGGATACTCGATCTCGCGCATAATCCAGCACATGTATCTTACGCCGGAGGGCATTTTCGGCGTCGCGCTCGGCGTATCCGCGACGTTCGTCATCGTGTTCATCATATTCGGGGCGTTCCTCTCCAAGTCCGGCGGCGCTCGCTTTTTTAACGAGCTAGCCCTAGCGCTCGCCGGGAGCAGCCCCGGCGGCCCCGCGAAGGTCGCGGTCGTGGCGTCCGGCCTGCTTGGCACGATAAACGGGTCGTCCGTGGCCAACGTGGCCACGACCGGAATTTTCACGATTCCGCTCATGAAACGCGTCGGATACAAGCCGGAGTACGCCGGGGCGGTCGAAGCCTGCGCGTCCACGGGCGGGCAGATCATGCCGCCGATCATGGGCGCGGGGGCGTTCATAATGAGCGAGTTCCTGGGCATCTCGTACCTGTCCATCGCGTTCGCGGCCGTCATCCCCGCCCTGCTCTACTACAGCGCGATCTTCGCCAACGTACACATCAGCGCGCGCAAAAAAAGGCTCTCCGGCCTGCCAAAATCCGAGCTGCCGCGCTGGCAGAAGGTCATGATGAACGACGGGCATCTCCTGATCCCCGTGTTCGTCATCGTCGTAACGCTGCTCATGCGCTACACTCCTTTGAGGGCGGGTTTCACCGGAATCGTGTCGGTCGTAATCATATCCGCGCTGCGCTCCCACACGCGCATGAGCGCAAAAGACCTCTTCGAGGCCTTAGTGGAGGGCGCGCGCGGAGGGCTTGGCGTCGCCTTAGCCTGCGCGCTGGTGGGGTTTGTCGTCGGCACGTCCTCGCTGACATCGCTTGGGCTGACGCTCTCAAATAACATCATCGAGATCTCGGGAGGGAGATTGCTGCCGACGCTCTTCATGTCGATGGTGGCGTGCCTTATCCTCGGCATGGGCTTGCCGACGACGGCGAACTACATTGTATGCAGCACGATCATCGCTCCGGCCTTAATCGGCATGAAGGTCCTGCCGCTTGCCGCGCATCTCTTCGTTTTCTACTTCGGCATCATGGCCGACCTCACGCCCCCCGTCTGTCTTGCCGCCTTCACCGGGGCGGGTATCGCCGGGGCCAATCCGGCGAGGACCGGAATCAACGCCACGAGAATTGCCCTTGCCTCGTACATTCTGCCGTACTGCTTCGTCTACAGCAATATGATTCTGATGCAGGATGTCGTGCCGCACGAACTCGCCATCATCGTGATCTCGGCGCTCCTCGGCGTCGTCAGCCTGGCCGGGGCGTTCGAGGGCTGGATGTTCAAGGATCTCAATCCGGCGGAGCGAGTGGTTTTCTTCGTTTTCGCAATCGCGGCAATCCACCCTGACATTCTCCTGAGCATCATATCCACATCGGTGCTGATCGCGTTCATGATCTACGTAAAGGTCTCATCGCGAAAGGTGATGGCTGTGTAAGATAAACAAAACGCCATATACAAAATACAAAAACAACGCCGCGCACCAAATTCATGGCTGGCGCGGCGTTGTTCGTCTGATAATGGAACGTGTCTATACCCTACAGATCACAGACGCTCCCGTTTACTTTCTTTGCCGCCTCCGCCGCCTCGTTCATATCCGCCGTATTCAAGGCGAAGAATATAGGGTTCCCGCAGCACACATACACCCCATGCCAAAAGCCGTCCGCGTCATGGCAGATTAAGCGCATATATAACTCTATATCCTCCAAACCATAAACCTCGTTTACAATTCTCACGATATTTTCCATCACGGGCATATTGCCTTTTTTCAAGTCGAGGACACAGACTACCCCGTCTTTAACGTGAATTTCATAATCCGATTCTGACTTAAAATCAACATTGGATGTTAGCATCGGAGCCGCCCCTTTCATTTATTATCTTTTCCCGCGGGCCTGTTGACGTTCCTAGTCACGAACATCAGCGCGGCAGTCGCGGCGACGAGCAGCGCTGTGCCGGAGATGAGCGCGTAATCCTCCATCCGCAGGATGAAGAACAGAAACGCGTAAAGAAGCGCCTGAACGGCCATTATGAAAGCCGCGGGACGTCTGTCCCTCATGGCTGACGCGACGTATCCGCCCGTCATGACGGCGTTTATCGCTGCGGCCGCCGCGTAGGCGGCGTTAAAGCCTATGTGCTCGGAAGCGGCCAGGAGCGTCAGATAAAAGAGGGCGAGCCCGGCGCCTATTATCACGTACTGCGTCACGGCGAGTTTCGACTTGTTTTTCCCTCCGTAATAATTGTCGAATATCAGGACGCCCAGGAACATCAGGGCGATGAAGAGGATGCCGTACTTCGTGGCCCTTGTGAGGAGTGAGTAGAGAAACACCGTCTCGAAAAATTCCACTCCCACGGTGTATTCGGCGAGGTCGTGCGAGTAGAAGCTGTCGCTCGCCCGCTCGCGGGGAGAATCGCTGGCCTCGACCGCGTACCGCCAGTTCGAGCCGGACGAGGAAAACCACGTAGTAACGTCGTCGATCTGCGGGTAGTTGCGGACGAGGTTCGGAACCTCCCACTCCGCTTTGAACCCCGACTCCGTTATCTCCCGTTTCGACGGCAGCCCGGAGCCGATGAAGTTCGGATGAGGCCACTCGGACGACACGGAGAATACGCTCGACACCCCTATCGGCGTCAGCATGAGCCTCGACGTGCCCCCCACCGAAATTTCAAAGTTAAAATCCACCGAGTCCCCGTACTCGAACGCCGATAGATCGGCGTTGCCGGAGAAACCCGTCGGCAGCGCCGCGACACCGCCCGTGCCGGGCAGGAAATCCGTCCTCCGGCCCCCCAGGGTCAGCTCGCTCCTGGAGCGTATGGCCTTAGTTTCGGTGATGCCAACGAGCAGAGTCGCCCTGTCCCAGTGGACCGCAACGATGTTATCGCCCATCCCCGATATGTCGGATTTGAGGAAATTGCCCGACACCTTGAGGTTCGCCGAGTAGACCCTGGCCGTGTATATGCTCCTGTATCTCTCCTCGGTCGAGATGGCGCCGTCTATGGTCAGTTTATCCGGCAGCACCAGCACGGCAGAATTCTCCTCGACCGTCTTCCGCACTTCCTTTGAGGTGCGGGTTCCCCCGCGGGACTGTTCGATCGTCAGCTCGGCCGCCGTGAGCGGCACTTCTTCGGAAACCTGATACCTCATCGTGTATGGCACATACAGCACCGGGCCTGTGAAGGTCTGCGGCGAGCCCCATGTGCTCGCTATCCCGTCGGCCACCGACTGATAGCGACCGCGCCTCTCATCCGTGAGGTCTTCGATGTACCCCATGGGTATGGTCATAATGTAGGCTATTATAGCCACCGCGATAATGCCCAAGATCATCGGCTGCCCCTTCGCGGCGTTGCGGAGCGCGCTCAGGTCGCCCCACTTCGGGGCGGGCTCGCCCTCTGGCAGGGTCATCCTCCGCCATATCCACCAGCCCGTAATAACGCCCGCCGCGGCTATCGCGAAGCAAACCAGCAGCATCAAACCTCCGAACAGAAAACCGAATATCATAAAACCGACCTCCAAATAATAATTACACGGTGAAACAAAATATAACCGCT
>JAISFV010000119.1 GCA_031263445.1 Synergistaceae bacterium
TGACCACGCTCCCCTGGCCCAGATCTTCCAGCGTCACGCGCTCATGGGCCTCGCTCACCGAGAAGCTGAGCGTCGTGCCCCTTATGCCTATGACGCTCCTCGGCGTCGTTATCTTGAAGCCGTTCGGGTTAATCTTCGCTATCTCTCCGGTTATCACCCTCGCGAGGCCGCTCGTTATGCCTACGTTAAAGCGGTTCCTCTCTGCGGAAAAGACCGCCTCCATGACGTTTACGCTCGTACCGCCGCCCAGTTGGAGGACAGACCCGTCGGCGAAGCCCGCCTGCGCAGACCCGCTCTCGCCCGTATTGATTATGTCGTATTCATAGATGTCGCTGCCTGCGGCGAGGCTCACCCTGCGGTCGCCTCTCATGGCCCACAGCTCGCCGCTCGCCGACTCTATCCTCCCGACGGGCTCGGCAGCGACGGCGGGGCCGGAAAAGAGCGCCGATATCGCTACGATCAATGCGCAGACTGACAGCGATAATCTTTTCATCGGTGACGGAACCTCCCTTGCTCGGAAAAGCGTACCTAAAAGTATAAAACAAACTGACAGAAACACAACATCTGGCGCAGAATTACACAGACGCGCCGGTATGACAGGCACGGAGGCAGGCCACGTTCATGCGGGGAGGTAAAATAGCCGTCGCGGCCCGCCAAACAATTTTTATTTTCCTCCAAACTTCATTTATAATAAGCCAGTCATTTGCGGCACGGCTGATCCTATTTGCTCAGGGAATCGCCGATTGAATCGACAAAATGAAATTCGGCAGGGCGGGGCGTTGTCAAAGGACATTTAATCGGCGACCCTCTAGCTTTCAGCGATGGGGAATCAACAATGAGGTTTCGGGTTCAAATTTCATATCAGAGGCTCTACTTCTGGCTGGCTTCCACGCTGTTCTATTGGCTGATGGACTATCTGGCTCATCCGGCCGCGCGATCGCGTGCGTTTTTAGCGGTCGAGGCGCTAGGGCATCTGGCCGAACGCGAGGGGTTCGGGAGCGTGATGAACAACATGGCGGCGATAGAGGGCGAGGCCTGGCTCAGCATGGCAAGCGCCAGCCCTGCGCCGGGCGGGTACGCGCTGGTGACGGCGCTCCGCGCCATCGTGCTGATAGCCGTGCCTTTTGTGGTACGCCTGGACAACAAGGAACCGCTGCGAGGGGCCGTCTTACTCCCCGTCTCGATATTCCTCGCGTACTTTTACGCGTCCATGCTGAACATCGTCATATCGGCCGGCCTATGCTGGGCGATATCCCTGTATTCCGGGCATGGCGTCGGGCCGGACGCGCTGGCCTACATGATGAACCCGCTTTACCTGTTCGCCCCGCGCCTGATGGGCAGCGCCATAGGCACGTTGTCGCAGTGCCTTTACCTCGCCTACATTTATTCCGTCCTCTCCATGCCAGACAAAGTACCAGAAGAAATTACGGATCAAATGGCGGAGGAGCTGGAGGAAGAGTCGACGGAGGAGTGGAACAAGACGGCCTGCACGATGGAGATGGACCGGCTGACGCGGCTGATCGACGCTAAAGTCCAAAGCCCTGCGCTCGTGGAGGATATCAGGAAGAGCCTGTCGGACTACATCAACAAATCGCACTCCGTACACGAGGATTTGAAGGGCGGGGTGCCTCACTACAAGGTCATTCTCATCCAGGCCGCTGCGTGTCTGCGCCGGGAAATCGCGGAAAGCCCGCAAAACGCGGCGGCCGGCACGGCGTTCTTGTTCGTCGCAGACGAGATGGAGAAGATGGAGTACGTCACGCCGCCAGAGCGTGAGACAATGAGCGCCTGGCTCGCGAAAACCACGGCGGAGAACCCGCAGCCAGACCCGCCGGCACCGTCCGCGCAATCCGACTCGCCAGTCCAGCAGGCGTGACGCCTTACCCGCACGCGATCAGCTTCGCGAGTCCTCCCTGCGACGTCTCCCGGTACTTAGCGCTCATGTCCTTGCCGGTCTCGTACATCGTCTCTATGACCTTGTCGAGGGAGACGCGCGGCGCTGTCGTGCGGGACATGGCCATCCTGGCGGAATTGATCGCCTTCACGGCCATGATCGCGTTGCGCTCTATGCACGGGACCTGCACCAGCCCGCCCACTGGGTCGCACGTGAGCCCGAGGCTGTGCTCCATCGCGATTTCCGCCGCCGCGCACACGCACTCCGGGCTGCCGCCCGTGATATCGGCGAGTCCGGCGGCGGCCATCGAGCAAGCTACGCCCACCTCGCCCTGGCAACCCACCTCTGCGCCGGAAATCGACGCGTTCAGCTTGTACAGGATGCCGATCGCCCCGGAGGCCAGGAAATACCTGCCGTAGTCGTCAGGGCCGGCAGGACTGACGAATTTGTCATAGTACGCCAGCACGGCCGGCACGACGCCGCAAGCGCCGTTCGTCGGGGCCGTCACCACCCTGCCGCCAGCCGCGTTCTCCTCGCTCACCGCGAACGCGAACATGTTGACCCAGTCGATGATGTTCATGGGATCGTTTGAAAGGGAGTTTATCGTCTGGAGCCTGCGCCAGAGGCCGATGGCGCGCCTCGGTATGCGCAGCGGGCCAGGGAGCAAACCTTCCGCCTTCATCCCTCTCTCCATGCCCTCGCGCATCACGCCCCAAATCGCCTCGAACCTTGCCGCGAGCTCGTCCTTGCCATGCACGGCTGTTTCGTTCCGCATCATGAGGCCGGAGACTGAGAGAGCTTCGGCCTCGCACGCGCTTATCAGCCCTTCCGCGCTGGAAAAGGGATATGGGATAGGCACATCGGAGGCCGGCGAGCCGTGCGGCGAAAAATTTTTCTCGTTGCAGAAGAATCCTCCGCCTATTGAATAATAGGTCTCGCTCGTCTCTTCCCCGTCCGCGTCCTTCGCGAAAAGCCTCATGCCGTTCTCGTGCAGCGGCAGGTTATCGGGTAGAAATTCGATATCCCTGTCGAAGTCGAAGGCGACCTCGCCTGCGCCCAGCAGCGGCAGTTTCTTTTTTCCCATGATGCCGGACATAAAAGCAGGTATGGCATCGACATCGACGGTGGCCGGCTCGTACCCCGCGAGGCCCAGCACAACAGCCCTGTCCGTGCCGTGTCCCTTCCCCGTGAGCGCCAGCGAGCCGTGAAGCTCCACGCGGAGGCTCACGGGGGTGAATTTTTTGGCCGACAGCAGCTCCGCGAAGTCCTTCGCTATCTTCATCGGCCCCACCGTATGGGAGCTGGACGGGCCAATCCCAATCTTAAAGATATCGAGCACGCTTATCATTTGAATACCCCCTCAGGATCGCGTCCCATTTCGATAATTTTAGGGCTATGACGGATGAGGCACAAGCGTAAAAAAACACGGCGTATAACCGCGCCCTGCGAAATAGTGATAAACTTAAAGAAAGGCTGATTCGAGGAGGGCGCAGATGAGGAATATTTACGCTGTTTACGCGGAACTGTTCGATAGGCTCAACAGCGGCGAGGAGGCTGTTTTGCTGACCGAGTGCGGGCCGTCTGGCATAACGAAGGAGCTGCGCCCGGCCGGTGATGCCGTCTCGCGGGACGGCGCGGAGGACGACGGCTCGCTTTTCGTCGAAAGAAAGGGCGGGACTACGGTCATAGAGGAGCGTTTCCTGCCGCGCCCTAGAATGGTTATCTTCGGGTGCGGGCATATATCGCTGCCCCTCTCGCGGATTGCCTCGATGCTGGATTTCGACGTGACAGTCTTTGACGACCGCCCGTCCTTCGCGAACACGTCCCGCTTCCCCTGGGCTCGCGAGGTCATCTGTGACAGCTTCGACGCGGTGACGGCCCGCGTCGGCCTCCGCGCAGGGGACTACGCCGTAATCCTGACGAGGGGGCATAAGCATGACCAAGATTGTCTCAGGGCCGTTTTGTCCGGCACCATCCCGCGATACATGGGGATGATAGGCTCGCGCCGCAGGGTGGCTATCGTCAGAAAGGAGATGGCCGACGAGGGCTATCCACCGGAAATTATCGCGAAGCTGCACTCCCCTATAGGGCTTTCGATAGGCGCGGTCACGCCGGAGGAGATATCCATCTCAATACTCGCCGAGGTCATCCAAGAAAAGCGCGCGGCGGCGGGCGCATACACCGGCGAGGGCTACGCTGACATGGATCTGATCGGGTGGCTCGCGGGCCAGGCTGATGACGTGTCAGCAGAACCTGCCGCCGTCGTGACGGTCATCTCCGCCCAGGGATCCACGCCGAGGGAAGCCGGCGCCAAGATGGCTGTGCTATCGGACGGGCGGCTCATCGGCACGATAGGCGGCGGCTGCGCCGAAGCGGACGTCATCCGCGACGCGATAGACATAGCCAGGAACGGGGGCTTCCTCTTCAAAACTGTGGACATGACCGACTCTGCGGAGGAGGACGGCATGGTCTGCGGCGGCAGCATGGAACTTCTGATCGAGTCTATCAGGGCGTAATTCCAAATCAACCCGCCTGTTACGAGCTGCCTTTGGAAGAAAATCTCAATACCTGCGAGGGGCAAGCTAGACAGAAAGCCGGTAATGGGTGCTGCGCCCGCCGCCGGCTTTGGTCAATACGCCCCAGGACACAAGCTGTGCAATGTCCCTGGCCGCCGTGTCCTGGGACGTCTTGGCGATCAGAGCGTATTTTGACGTCGTCAGGTGTCCCTTAAAATCACCAAAGAGCAGATCGACGATTTTTTTTTGGCGCGGGTTGGGCCGGTATTCCGGAATGCTGTGCAAGAACCGATGTTTGGCAAAGACAAGCCGACATGCCCCTTCGCTTGCGCTGATTGCCTCCAGCAAGCAGTCAAGGGACCAAACGAGATAAGCGGTGATGTCTTTGCCCCCGCGCTGGGTGTCCTCTAATACTCGGTAATACTGTTTTTTTGTTTTCTCAATCTGCGCCGACAGAGAATAAAACCTTTTCGGCGTCCCGTCGGCCCTCGCCAGTTGCATATCGCTGATGATCCTTGCCAGCCGTCCGTTGCCGTCCTCGAACGGATGCAAAGTGACAAACCAGAGGTGTGCCAGGAGCGCTTTCACTACAGGCTCTGAATTGCCCTCCTGATTGAACCAGCAGAGGAAGCGGCTCATCTCTTTTTCTAAATCCCTGGCCGGCGGCGCCTGGTAGTGTACTTTCCTGCGGCCAAAAGAACCGGAGACTACCTGCATTTCTCCGCTGCTGTCGTCCCGGTAACGGCCGACTGCGATCTTTTGCAGCCCAGAGTACCCGGAAGGGAACAGAGCGGCCTGCCACGCACAAAGGCGCTCTTCCGTCAGAGGGGAGGCACTGTCATAAACGGCGTCGAGCGTCGCCTCGACGATTCCGTCAACGTCCCTTTTGCTGGCTACGCTCCCGTCAAGCTCGATGCCAAGCCGGTGTGCGACAGAGGAGCGAACCTCGCGGATATCTAAGGCCTCCCCTTCGATTTTGGCTGATTTGGCGATCCCGTCGGCAATGACGTTCAAACAGATCTCGTCCTGGGAGATCAAGCCAAGCAACTGCATCTTCCCCAAAAGCAACCCCCGGGCGTTATTGACTCGCTCAAGCAGGATCGAGGTTTTTTCGCTGTCCCATGTAAAATTAGTCCAGTCCGGCCGCTCATAAATATATTTATTCATGCCACGATTATATCATTGCCCTGTCGTTATTCTCCGCATCGTTTCTCAAAAAATATCCTGGCGATGCCCGTAAAGCGTCTGTCATTCACGATATTTCATGCGGAGAAAGCCCGTATATTCTCCGCAGTCACCGATGAGGGATTACGCAGCCCCGTTTTTTGGAAACCGAGCGCATTTGCCCTGTTTTTTATGAACGGTCGCTTCAGCCATTCGGTCAGCGTTTTTTGAGGACCGCGCCCTCCGCCCCGGATGTCACTAATTCCCTGTACCTCTCCAAGAACTGGCTGCCCGTTTCCCGGAGCGCGGGCGTCGGCTCGGCGGCTCGGCGGGATAGTTCCTCGTCGCTCACGCGGAGATGTATTTTCCTCCCGGGGATGTCTATCTCTATCACGTCCCCGTCACGGACGAGGCCAATCGGGCCGCCAGTCGCAGCCTCGGGCGATATATGCCCTATGGACGCGCCGCGTGACGCGCCGGAGAACCTGCCGTCAGTCAGCAGGGCTACGGACGAATCCAGGCCAAGCCCCGCCAAGGTCGACGTCGGCTGTAGCATCTCGCGCATCCCCGGGCCGCCCTTCGGCCCTTCGTTTATTATAACGACGACGCAGCCCTTCTCGATAGCGCCGGAGGATATGGCCTTGTAGGCGGCGTCCTCGCCGTCAAAGACGCGGGCAGGCCCTTCGTGCCTCATCATCTCAGGCAGAACGGCGCTCTGCTTCACCACCGCGCCCAGCGGCGCTATGTTGCCGTACAGCACGGCTAGCCCGCCCTCGGCGTGGAACGGGTTGTCGAGCGGGCGGATCACATCGTCGTCCCTTACGGGCGCGCCACTGAGGGCGGACAGGTTTTCCCCCGCCGTCCTCCCAGTCACAGTGACTGGCTTCATGGACACGAGATCCTTCTCCGCGAGGCGCGACATGACCGCCGGTATGCCGCCGGCGTGGTGGAGGTCGACGATAAAGTTCTTCCCTGCTGGGCTCATGCTGCAAATATGCGGTGTCTTGCGGCTTATGCCGTCGATGTGGGACAGCGGGATATCGAAACCGGCGCAGTGCGCGATGGCAGGGATATGCAGACAGGTGTTGGTCGAGCCGCCCAGCGCCACGTCTACCGCGATGGCGTTGTCGACCGCTTCCCTCGTCACGATGTCGCGCGGGCGGATGTCTTTTTCGAGCAGCCTCATTATCGCGCGCCCCGTTTCCTTAGCCAGGCGTATCCTTTCGGAGTATACGGCAGGTATCGTCCCGTTGCCCGGGAGCGCCAGCCCCAGCGCCTCAAGGACGCAGTTCATCGTGTTCGCGGTGAACATCCCCGCGCACGACCCGCACGTCGGGCAGACCGACCGCTCCATCAGGGAAAGCTCCTCGTCCGTCATGGCCCCGGCTATCCTCTTCCCGACGCCCTCGAATATGGTGTTGAGATCCGCCCTCCTGCCGCGATAGTCGCCAGGCAGCATCGGCCCGCCGCTCAGGATTATCGACGGGATGTTGAGCTCGAGCGCCGACATGGCCATGCCAGGGATGATCTTGTCGCAGTTAGTTATCATGACTAGCGCGTCAAAACCGTGAGCTTCCGTCATCACCTCGATAGTGTCCTTCACGAGCTCCCTGCTGGGCAGAGAGTACTTCATGCCCCTGTGGTTCATGGCGATCCCGTCGCAGACGCCTATCGTCGGGAACTCGATCGGCAATCCCCCTGACGCGTAGATCCCGTACTTAACCGCCTGGGCGAGCGCCCCGAGATGGTTATGGCCCGGTATTATCGCGTTGTAGGAGTTCACGACACCTACCCACGGGCGCTCGATCTCCCAATCCGCGAAGCCGTCCGCGTAAAGGAGCGACCTGTGCGGCGCCCTCTCGGCTCCGATTTTGACTCTGTCGCTGTTTTTTGACATCAGTTTCTCCCAGCCTCTCGTATTTTTTTATTGCGCGTCCCAGGCGTCCACGTCCAGCCGCTCGTAAAGCGCGTAGCCGCTGCCCGATCCCGATATGGCCTGCGTGGCGAAGGAGACCGATTTCACCAGGGGCAGTGCGCGCCTTTTCAGGTCGACCGCGATGAGCCTCGCGCCGATAACCGCGTCGTTCACCCTGCCCACCACGCTGCCGTTCGCGTCACGGACCAGCGACAGCCGCGCCGGCCACGCGAAGTTCGCCGCCTTGACCTCGGCGGACCAGGCGACGCGCTTCCCCTCGTAATACCTCATGAAACCTTGCCCGTCAGGGAAGAGGAGGAGGACATACCCGCCGTCGTCGTACCACATGCCCACGCCGCCCCCCGCGCCGGAGGACGAGTTGACGAGGGCCGTCACGCTCCACTCTCTGTGCCTCCGCGCATCGTCAGGAAGCTGGAAATATGTCCACACTGCGTTGTTGCGGCCTCTCGGCGCTATCTTGAACATGCCGTCCTGGGGCGCTTCCAGCTTCACCGCGTCCCGCGTCACCGCGAAATTGTCCGCCCCGAAAGAATGACGAAAACGCCCCTCGCCTCCCGTTGCGTCGGACGCCGCCGAAAGCGAAACGCTGGTTGCGAGCGCGATAGCGGCCACGGAGAAAAAAAGCGCGGCTCTGAAGCGCGTTGAAGTGAAAATCCACAAAAAAATCACCACCAATCCTCGTCTAGTCGATAAATAATAACAGATCCGGCGGTTTTTGTGCCGCGTAATTTTTTCCATCCGTATCCTGCGCGAAAAACGCACGGCAGCGGCTGCCAGGTCAGATGGCTTATGTCTCCGAAGCAATGTCTGCCGCAGTTTCACGAGTCGCTTTTTTCGACATGATCAGCGCGGCGAGGAGCCCGACGCCCACGAGACACAACACCCCCAGAGCCACAAAGAGCGACGTGCCGGCAAACAGCCTCGTCAGTATCATCGGAAAGCAGAGCGCGGAGACGGAGAAACCGCACATGACGGCGGCGAAATTCGGGCCGACGTACTCCAGGCCGAAATAATCGCCGGTCAGGAGCGGATAAATGCCGGAATAACCCCCGTAGCAGAGGGCGCATATCGCAACTATCACGATGAAGGACAGCCCCTGCGCGAAGCAGAGGGCGAAGGAACAGAGCGCCGTCAGCCCGATCGCCATGACCGCCGTAGCCTCGCGGCCCGTCTTTTCCGATATGAGCGGGAATATCAGCCTCCCGGCCGCGCTGGCTATCCCTGTTATCATCACTATCAAAGTGGCCATCGAGCCGATGTTTCGCTCATTCGCCAGCGTCACGAACGAAGGATTGAGAATGAAAAACGCGCTGGTGCCCAGCATCAGGGAGCAGGTTATCAAGAAGAATCGCCCTGTCTTTATCATTTCGCCTGTCGTGTACTGCCTCTTGCCCTGGCCGTCCGCCTTGCGTCCGCCGCCAGCCGCCTCGGGCAGGCGTATAAAGGGAGAAAAGGCCAGCGTCACCAGCAGGAAAGCGGCCGCCAGGATCAAAAACGCAGGGCGCAGGGAATAACGCCTTATCAGTTCGCCGATCAGGGGCGCGAACACCACTGTGGAGAAACCGAAGGCGCAGACGCTGACGCCGGTCGCAAGCCCCCGTTTCTGGGGATACCATTTCGGGACGCAGGACACCACAGCTCCGTATCCCATGCCCACCCCGAATCCGCCCGCCATGCCGTAAGTAAGGCAGATGAGCCATCCCGAGCCAGCCGGGATGAATGCCGTCGCCGCCATCCCTATAGCCAGGAGCGTCCCTCCAGCGAGTGTCTGCCTGTGAGTCCCCAGCCGTTTTTCCATCCGTCCGCCGCCCAGCATCCCAAGCACGAAAAACCCCAATAAAAACGAGGAAACGAGTTTCGCGTCCGCAACAGGCCACCCGTATTCTTCGCTGACCGGCAGCACGAATACGCTCCAGACATAGATTATCCCCAAAAACAACTGAAGTATGGCACCCGAAACCAGAACCGCAGACCTGTTTACCTTTTGCAACATGACCCCTCCTCTTTATTTGTTTTTTGCGCACAAAAAAACCGAGACCCCAGACGCGGGATCCCGGTTTCATCCAAGTGGTTTATGCTAAGGCCGTCCTATGGCGTCAAAAAACCATATTCCCAGCCCGCAGCACAGACCCCGGAGGAAACGGGATCCGTGCCTGTAAAGGAGAATATCGCGGCATCGACGGGCATAATCATGCCTCTCAGACCGGTAATACCCTTCATGTCCTGATACCTCCTCTCAGCGATTTCATAATTCCAATGAACGCTTTATACACCATGCCGTATTTTTCGTCAAGCAACCGCGCCAGGTGTTGACGTGCCGGCAGGGACGGTATAGAATCTCATACGTTGTCGGGGTGGCGGAAATGGTAGACGCGCTGGATTCAGGATCCAGTGGGCGAAAGCTCGTGGGGGTTCAACTCCCCCCCTCGACACCAAG
>JAISFV010000035.1 GCA_031263445.1 Synergistaceae bacterium
CCGAGTCTCTGCGCGGCGGCGGCCTGGCCTGGCAGAGAGGTCGAATCGTTGCAGATTATCAGGTCGATGTCAGGGTGCCTGGCGAATATGGCTGCCCCGACCTCCTCAGCTTTTTTGGGGTTCTGCTCGCTGTAGTAGTTCTCAGGCGCGGCGTTTTCCCACTTTGGGTACGTGCTATTAATGTAATGTTCCCCGGCCAGCCTCCATGAAGTCTGGTCCGTCACGGAAGCATTGGAGTAGTGCCACACGTATTTTATCTTGTCGGCGGCCGGGTTTTTGCCGCGTGATATCAGGCTCTTGGCACCCATCTCGACCAGCATCCTGCCAAGCTGGCCGGGGGTGCCCTGGGAGACCATCAGCGAGCGCGCGTCGCCCTTTACGTCCGAGTCCCATGTCGTCACCGCTATGCCGATCCTCCGCGCGCGTTTCAGCGCGGTGTCCAGTGTGTCCGCGTCGAGCGCTGATATGCAAATCGCGTCCGCCTTGCGGCGGATCGCCTCGTCTATTATCGCGATCTGGCGGGCGACGTCTGCCTCCGGGCTGCCCTCGTATGACACGGCAAAGCCCTGTTTCGCGGCGTAAGCCTGCGCCCCCGCGTTTGCGGCCTCGAAGAAAGCGTTGCCGGTCACCTTCGGAATGAATATGACGGTTACCTGCGCCGCTTGCGCGGCTCCGGCTCGCAGGAAAATCAACAGAAATAACAGCGCAGAGACGGTCTTTTTCATCTCCCTCACCCTCCTTTGCCCCCCTCGGGCAAGTATTTTCTGAGCTTGTCAAAGACCTCGTCCACGTCGAGCGGTTTCCCGAGGTGGTCGTCCATCCCTGCTGCCAGGCACTGCTCCACGTCCTCGCGGAAGACGTTCGCGGACATCGCCACGATGGGGACCGTTTTGGTGCCTGGCGCTTCTAATGCGCGAATCTGGCGGGCCGCCTCGTAGCCGTCCGTCACGGGCATCTGTATGTCCATGAATATGAGGTCGTATTTCCCGGGATCCCGGCTGAACGACTTGACCGCCTCCGCGCCGTTTTCGACGCAGTCCAGCCCGATAGACGTGCCTTCCAGGAACGACCGCACGATCTCCCTGTTGATCTCGACGTCCTCGGCGAGCATTATCCTGTATCCAGCGAGGTTCGGGGTCTCGTGCGCCCCTGTCTCGCCCCGGCCCGCTTCAGGCAGCGGAGAAGCGGGGCCCGCAGCCTCGGATCGCCTCATCTGAGCGGTGAAGGCAAACGTGGAGCCCTCCCCGGGGCGTGACCGCACGGATATGGCACCGCCCATCATCGCGACTATCCGCTTTGAAATCGCGAGTCCCAGCCCGGTGCCGCCAAACTCGCGGGATATCCTGTTGTCCGCCTGTTCGAAGGAGGTAAACAGCTTGCCCTGCTGTTCCTCTGAAATGCCTATCCCGTCGTCCGCGACCTCCACCTGTATGGTGTACACGCCGTCCTCCTCGCTCACGCAACGCGCGCTGAGGTCTATGCGGCCCTCTGCCGGCGTGAACTTGACGGCATTCGACAGCAGGTTCGCTATGACCTGCGCGAGGCGCTGGTCGTCGCCTGAGAGCACCTTGGGGATGTCGCCGTCCAGGTGGACAGTGAGGGTCTGGCGCTTCTCCTCCACGCGGAAATGTATTACGTTTACGACCTTTTGCAGCATTCTTTCAAAGTTGAAGTTCGCAAACGAGAGCTCAAATTTGTCAGCCTCGATCTTTGACATGTCAAGGATGTCGTTGATTACCCCGAGCAGATGAGACGAGGCTTCGCCGATCTTGCGCAGGCAGTAGTCCTTCCTCTCTGCGTCGTCCGTGGACTGGGCAAGCGTGTTCATGCCGATTATCGCGTTCATCGGAGTGCGTATCTCGTGGCTCATGTTGGCGAGGAAGTTGCTCTTCGCGCGGCTTGCCGCCTCAGCGCCCTTCTTCGCCCGCGCGAGCTGGCTTACGTCGCTCATGACGAGCATGACGCAGGCGGGCGCGCTGCCGCCGTCTTGGAATTCGTCCTCAGTGCCGCCTATCCTCCGCAATTCGAGGGCGTAGTTGTATTCCTCGCCGTCGTCGCCAGTGAGCGTGACGTCGCCGTGGAAAGACTCAACGCCTTGGCCCGGGAGCGGGGCGGCCCCTTCCGAAGGCAGTATGCCTCCCAGCGGGTCCGTGCCGCCGGCGAGCGCGCCGTGGCGATCCCGCAGGCGCTTCATCGCGTCGTTTTGGTAAATGATCTCGTGCGAGTCGCCCAGTATGGCGAGCGCGCCGGGGAGGATGTTGAGATACGAGCAGAATACGTCTAGCATGGAATTGATCCCGTTCATTATGAGGTAGTAGCCGCCGAGGTGGTCGGAGGCGTCAGCCCGCTCGTCCAGCGCGCCGCTCCTGGCGGCCAGTGTGAGATGCCCGATGTCGCTTATGACGTGGCTGATGGCGCCGGACATCTTCGCGAAGGCCGCGTAGAGCGTACCGATCTCGTCCTTGCGCTCCTTCGCCAGCGCTGGCGAATACTGCCCGAGCTGCCCCTGCGCGATCTTCCGAGAGTCCTCCGTGATCGCCTGGAGCGGGATCATGAGCGCTCTCTGCATGAAGAACGACATGGAGATGGCAAACAGCGCGAGCGCGGCCGACGTTACGAATACGCTTGTGAGCACCGCGTCGCTGACGACATCTGTGAAGTCCGTCCGGGGCGCCAGTATGCCCAGCGACCAGCGGGTGCCCCTGACAGGGGAGAAACTTATGAACTCGCCGCCCCGCGACGTGACCGATATCCGCGCGGAACCCGTCTGCCCCTCCTCCATGAGGCGGATCACGTCCTGGGCTTCCCGGCCCTCGCCTAGGCTCGTCGTTATGCGCTCCGCGCCGTACACTTTGCCTTGGTCGCGGTGCGCCATGACGATGCCCTCCTGGTTGATTATGAAGGCGGTGCCGTTCGCTCCGATGTTGATATTGCTCAGGACGTCGCTCAGGAGGTCGTACCTGTAACTGCCGGCGAGGTAGCAAGCAACCTGCCCTGTCCCTCCGCTTCCCCCGTAGTTCACGGGTACGCCCATGACTATCTCGAGTCCGCTGTACCCGACTGACGTGTCCTCTATGGCGAGGTTTTCGGTCTCAAGGATGAGCGCGTACAGCTTCGTCCCCAATATGCTGCGCGGGCATTCGTCGCTGCCCGTGAGAAGGTATCCGTCCCCGTCGTAAACGCCCAGCCACACGAACTCTATCCCTGACATCGCGTTGTCTATCACGTCCTGTTTTTCCCGTTTCGAGGAGTCGCGCGAGCTGAGCCTGCTGTCGTCCCGTATCGTGAGGAAGCGGTCGGCCATCATGTGCATGTTCGCCTCGACGCCCTGCGCGGCGGTCTTGGCTATCGGCTGCATCAAGTTGAGGAGGATGGCGTCAGCCAGGCCGTTCATGAAGTAGGCCATCAGCCACACTAGCCCGGCGGCCAGGGCGACCGTGGACAAAAGCGTGATCGCGAGCAGCTTGAGCGTGAGGCTGCGGTTTATTTTCAACGCCTCAGTTCTCCCCGGGCGGGACGTAGACGAACGCGACTTGCTTGTTTCCTGCCCTGGCGTGGGCAATGACCGCCGTTGCGAGCAGTTTGAAGGAATCGAACGATTCCGTAGCCCCGGTCATCGCGTCCACGCCGTCTATGCCCTGCCGGTTGAGCAGCTCCGAGACATAGACGCGGGTGTATTTGTTGGGGTAGTTGTTGTCGGTTTTGTTCATACGGCGCATGTAATCCATGTCCCAGGACTTGATGAAGCCGCTCGCGTTTTTCGCGTTGTACTCGGCGGTCACGATCTTGCCGTTGCTCACGTAAATAGTGATGAACTCCCGCCACCCGTGGACGTATTCGGCCGCCTCAGCCGTGTAATAGCCGTCCTTCAGGACGTCCGTGCCTACATCGCGGGACAGGTTGCCTGCGGCGGTGCCGAGCAGTACGACAACGGCTAGAAGAAACGCGTACAGAATCCTCACGACAACACCCCCGGCGACATTTGCCAACGCGTCAGCGCTGAGAAGGCGGATTAATTGTTAAAACATAACAAGAGCATTATATCATTCGCAAAACTATTATCCACAGTTTTGCGCGTATGCCGTTTTGAAATGACGGACAACAGGCAGATATTTAGGGTATTGGCATATCGCGGGGTTGCCGTTATAATGTCCTCTGCCCTTGGGGTGTAGCCAAGAGGCAAGGCAGCGGACTTTGGATCCGCCATCGATGGTTCGAATCCATCCACCCCAGCCAAAAGTAATTCGGAGGGGGAAGTCGAGGGGCTTCCTCTGTTTTTTGTCATGCGTTTAGAGTGGGAACGTGCGCTGGAAGGGGTGTAGGGGGTTTAATGAACACGGAGCTGGATTCTTTTGCGGTGCTGATTTTGGCAGCGGGCAGAGGCGCTAGGATGCACAGCGGCAAACCGAAGGTTTTGCAGTCCCTCCTTGAGGAGCCTGTCGTTTATTATCCTCTGAAGGCTGTTCAGGACGCCGGGTTGAAGCATATATCGGCTGTCGTGGGTTACGGCGGGGGCCAGGTCGAGGCATACCTAGAAAAAGAGTGGCCCGAGGCCGGCGTGATCTGGCAGAGGGAGCAACAGGGGACGGCCCACGCCGTCATGGCCGCCCGTGAGTGGTGGGAGAAGTTCAAGCACGTGATGGTCATATCCGGGGATGTGCCGCTCATCCAGGCGGACACGCTCTCAGACCTCGTGGACAAGCATCTTCGCACCGACCCTAAGTGTTCGTTCATAAGTTTCCTGCTGGACGACCCTTCCGGGTATGGCCGCGTCGTCCGTCTCGCGGACGGCGGGGTGCGGATCATAGAGGACAGGGACGCGATAGAGGAGGAGCTGGCGATCCACGAGATCAACTCCGGCGTCTATATCTTCGAGACGGAATCCCTGTCTGCCGTCATAGAGAAGATCGGCCGGGCGAACACGCTGGGCGAGTACAACATAACGGACGCCGTGGCCCTGATCGGAGAGACCGAGGGCGACGTCAACATAGTCGTGAGCGACGACAGGTCGGAGTTACTGGGGGTGAACACCCCGAACGACCTCGCCGTCACCGCTGAGATCCTGAACAGGAGGATCATCGGCTGCCACATGCGGAACGGCCTCAAGTGCATGGATCCCAGGACGACGTGGATCGGCCCCAGGGTCTCGCTGGAACCCGACGTTTTCATAGAGCCGGGCGTGCAGATCTGGGGCAAGTCGAGCATCGCTTCCAGGGTTCGCATAGGCGCTTACTCCCTCCTGCGTGACGTGACGATAGGCCAGGGCGCGGTTCTGTTCGGTCCCTCAGTCGCGAGCGACTCGGTCATCGGGAAGGACGCCGTGATAGGGCCGTTCGCCGTCCTTCGCGGGAAAGCCGAGGTGGACGATTCCGCAAAGGTCGGGCGCTTCGTCGAGGTAAAAAAGAGCAAGATCGGCACCGGTTCCAAGGTGCCGCACCTCTCTTACATAGGCGACGCCGTGATCGGGGAGGGGACCAATATCGGGGCCGGCACTGTCACGTGCAATTACAACGGAAAAAACAAGAACAGGACAATTATAGGCGACAGGTGCTTCGTCGGCAGCGACACGATGTTCGTGGCGCCGGTCTCCATGGGCGACGACGCGCACACGGCGGCCGGCTCCGTCGTCACGAAGGACGTCCCGCCGGGCGCATTGGCGATCTCCCGCCCGCGTCAGGACAACATCGCCAACTGGTCAGGCCGCGTAACGATCGAGGGAAAAGAGAAAAAGGACGACGAGGGGAACTGAGCGATGGAGGCTTCGGCACGGGGTATAAAGATTTTTTCCGGCAGCGCGCACGAGAAGTTCGCGAGGGACATATGCGAGTCCCTCTCCCTGCCGCTCTCGGAGCGCCAGATCTTCCGCTTCTCGGACGGGGAGATAGGGGTGTCGCTGCAAGAGAGCGTGCGCGGGATAGATACGTTCGTGATACAGCCGACGTGCGAGCCTGTCAACGAAAACCTGATGGAGCTTTTGATCATCATAGACGCGCTCAAGCGGGCGTCGGCGTGGAGGGTCAACGTCGTGCTGCCTTATTTCGGGTACGCCAGGCAGGACCGCAAGGCCCGCCCGCGAGAGCCGATCACGTCGAAGCTGGTTGCCAACCTGCTTGAGACGGCCGGTGCCGACCGTGTGGTCACGGCCGATCTCCACGCTGCTCAGATACAGGGTTTTTTCGATATCCCGGTTGACCACCTCACCGGCATCCCCCTCTTGGCCATGCACTTCAAGAGGATACTGAAGAACGAGCTGAGGGACAAGCGTGTGGTCACGGTCTCGCCGGACATCGGCGGCGTCGTGAGGGCGCGGCGCTTCGCGGAGCTGCTGAACAGCGAGATAGCGATCGTCGACAAACGGCGCTCGCACGACAAGGCCAACGTGAGCGAGGTAATGAGCGTCATAGGTGAGGTTGACGGCAAGATCGCGATACTGGTGGACGACATAGTCGACACCGGGGGCAGCATCGTTCACGCGGGGGAAGCCATCATCGAGCACGGGGCGTCTTTGGTTTACTCGTGCGCCGTACACGGCGTCCTCTCAGGGGAGGCGGTCGGGAGGATAGACGGCTCGTGCTTCGAGGAGATGGTCTTCACCGACACGATCCCGCTGCCTCACGAGAAGAAGAGCCCAAAGATAACGTCCCTCTCGATAGCCCCCCTCTTTGCGGAGGCCATAAGGAGGGTTCACCTGGAGCAGTCCGTCAGCATCCTGTTCCAGCCGAAGACGAAGCGAAAGCAGGGCGAGCTGTTCGACTGAGGCCGTCAAGCTGATTTATGGAAACGCTGACTGATTTGTCCGGGCGACGTTTAGCTGTTTGCGAGAGATGGCTATGCAGGGCTTTAAATCTTCACCGTCAGGCACCTGACTTAGGCACCTGGCTAAAGATCAGCCTGTTATGAGTTACATAATTCAAGGAGGAGTAAATAGAATGGCAATAAGGGAAGCGGTAAAGATTAAATTGTCGAGGCGCGAAGCCACCGGCAAAGGGGTATGCCGTAAGCTCCGCGCGAAAGGGACGGTGCCTGCGGTCTTCTATGGCCCGGAGTACAAGGAGAGCATCGTAGGGTCAGTAGACTCGAAGGAGCTGTCGCAACTGACGGACTCCCCGAACTGGGAGACGAGCATGATAGACCTGGAGCTGCCGGGCGGGAACGTCGAGATGGCGCTCCTCCGCAGCGTCTATCGTCACCCTGTGACGCAGAACATCCTCCACGTGGATCTGTATCAGCTCGTGAAGGGCCACAAGGTCAAGGTTGCGGTGCCGATCCGTGTGATCAACAAGGAATCTTGCGCCGGCGTCAAGATGGGCGGGGTGCTGGAGCATCCGATGCGCGAGGTCGAGATCATGGTCCTTCCGAGGGAGATCCCTTCCGAGATGGTGATAGACACCATAAAGATGCCGATGGGCAGCGAGGTCTTCGCCCGCGACCTCGACTTCCCGGAGAGCGCGGACCTGATTTCATCGCCGGACGCGGTAGTCGTCATGGTCTCTCGCCCGAAGTCCCTCGTCGACACCCCGTCTGAAACAGAGGAAGAGGCGACGGAGGTGGAGGTCGTCGGCAAGGGCAAGCGCAAGGAGGGCGAGGAGTAGAGGGAGTTTGAAGCTGGTCGTAGGGCTGGGTAACCCTGGCCCGGAGTACGTGTGGAGCCGCCACAACGCGGGCTGGCTCCTGATTGATTCCTTCGTTTCGAAAGCAGGCCTCCGGGAGCCCCGCATGAAGTTCAGCGGGGCTTTTTGGCCGAGGGCGCGGATCGAGGGGGAAGCATTGGCTTTCCTCAAGCCCTTCACCTACATGAACCAGAGCGGGAAGTCCGTATCGGAGGCTTCGCGCTACTATGACGTCCCGCCGTCTGACATACTCGTCCTCTTCGACGACACGGCGCTCCCCTTTGGCAAGCTGCGCTACCGAGCGAGCGGGTCTGCTGGCGGGCAGAAGGGGATGATGTCCATCCTGGGCGTGCTGGGGACGCTGGACGTCCCGCGCCTCCGCGCCGGGGTTGACAGCCCTGATGCCAGTGTCGGCATGAAAGACTGGGTGCTGGGCAAGTTTACGAAGAGTCAGCGCGAGTCGTGGCCGCAGGTGGAGTCGCTCGCCTGGGATAGCCTGCTGAAATGGCTGTCCGGCGCGGCAGGAGACGGGTTCACCGTACAGATAACGGCGGCTGAATCAAAGGGATAGCTGATTAAATGACCGAAGCGGCATTTAAGGGTTCCCTAAGCGTTTCAGCGGGCGGGTCCCGAAGGGTTTGAGTCTTTGCCCTTCGTGCGCCGGACTATAAATCAATGTCCTTTATGGAATTCTTATGACTGGCGAAGCAAATACTTACAACAGCCTTCAATCGATTGAGCCGAGACAGTGGTCTGCCAACCGCTCTTTTCACCTCCCGGTCGCCGGTGCCGCGAGGCCTTGGTTCTGCCTTGGCTTCGTTCATCCGCTCCTCGTGCTGCTGCCCGATTCCAGGCAGGTCAGGAATTTCATCGCGGACGCGGATTCGATTTGCGCTGTCCCGGGCGCCGGCCGCCTCAAGGGGGCCGAGACGCTTCCTGAGATAGCGCTCGCCTCGTTTGGCGGGGACAGGCAGATGCTGGAGGCACAGAAGGCGGAGCGCGGGGAGGCCATATCCAGGTGGGCGGACAGCGGCGGGATCCTCTTGGCGACGCCTGGCGCTCTCATGGGGCCTATATCGCTCGGCGGTGACAGGCTCGTGCTGAACAGGGGCGACGGGACGGGCAGGTCCCGCCTGATCGAGTGGCTGTCTGCGAAGGGCTACGAACGGACGGACATAGTCTGGTCGCCGGGACAGTTCACCCACAGGGGGGGGATTGTGGATCTGTTCGACCCGAAGGACTCATACCCGATCAGAGTGGAGTTCTTTGACGACGAGATAGAGAGCATGAGGTACTTCGCGACGGATACGCAGCGGAGCGTGCGGAGCATGTCGCGCGGGGAGGTACACGCCCTCTCGTCCAGGCGGAGCGTCTCTATCGACAATTTCTTTCCCTCAGACATGCACGTGCTGTTTATAGAGCCGTCCGAGCTGGAGAACGCCGCTGACAGCTATGCGTGGCTCCGTGCCGGCGTGGTCCGCGGCCAGGACGGGGATGTGTCCGACGACGACGGCCTGGATTGGCGCGCCATCGAAAAATCGCTCTCGCTTTATCCTCGGGTCAGGGTTACCGCCAGCGCGGCCAAGGGCGAGCACGAGACAAAGATAATGGGTCTCCCGAACTTCCGGGGCAGGACGCGGGATCTCGAAGCCTACTGCGGCAATTTAGCGTCGCGCGGCATCGCGGTCCATCTCGTGTCGGAGGCCGCCCATTTCAGGGACTGGGCGGAAAGGGCCGGCTATGGCGCCTCCGAGGGCGTCATATCGGAGGGCTTCGTGGATTTCACTGCTGGGCAGGCGTTTATCGGGGATCTGGAGCTGTCCGGCCTTTCGCTGTCGGGCGGGGCGGGCGAGAGAGCAGTCCCCCTCGACTGGGGTGACAGGCTCCTGCCCGGGCAGTGGGTGGTCCACGAGGACTACGGGGTAGCCCGTTTCATGGGTTCGGAGCAGATAGCCTCAGACGGCGGCGTGCAGGAATACCTTGTGCTGGAGTACGCCGAGGAGCGACGGCTCAAAATACCCGTCATGCACTTCCACAAGATCTCGCAGTATCACACGTACCCTGGGGTGACGCCGGTGGCCGACAGCCTGCGCGGCGGTCACTGGAAGAAGATGTCCATGCGCGCCGCAGAACAGGCCGAGGCTGCGGCGAAATACCTCATAGATGTATACGCCAAAAGGGAGATAACCAGCGGATACGCTTTCAAGGGAGACGCGGAGCAGGAGCGCGAGTTCGAGCGGACGTTCCCTTACAGGGAGACGGCCGACCAGTTGAGGGCCATAGAGGACGTGGGGCGCGACATGTGCCGCCCTGTCCCGATGGACAGGCTCCTCGTAGGGGATGTCGGCTTCGGAAAGACTGAGGTGGCGCTCAGGGCCGCTTCCAAAGCCGTATTCGACGGCAGACAGGCAGCGGTGATGGCACCTACGACGCTCTTGGCGCAGCAACACTACGATACATTCCGCGGGCGTTTCGACCCGTTCGGCGTCCGCGTCGAGGTCGTCTCGCGCTTCGTGACGCCGTCAAGGCAGAAGGCCGTCCTGGAGGACGCGGCCTCGGGGAAGGTTGACATACTGATAGGCACCCACAGGCTTCTGAGCCAGGACGTGACATTCAAGGATCTGGGCCTCGTCATAGTGGACGAGGAGCATCGTTTCGGCGTCATGCACAAGGAACACATGAAAAACCTATACCCGTCGGTGGACGTGCTGATGCTCTCCGCCACTCCCATACCGCGTTCCCTCCACATGTCCCTCTCAGGCCTCCGCGACCTCTCCCTGCTCCAGTCGCCGCCGCGGAAGCGTCTGCCGGTCATAACGGCGGTAGGCCC